>WRKA01000001.1 GCA_009778265.1 Methanomassiliicoccaceae archaeon
CATTTCAGACCGCGCGAGATAGGACTGAGCGTCGAGAAAGCGATCGGCCTCGGATACACGCACGACGCTGACGGTGCTCTGCTGGTAAGCGGCGATCAGTTGTGCGAACTGAAGGTACAGGACATGATACCGGAGGACGGCTGCGGCGATTATCTGGTAAAAGTATCGAAATTCATCGACGACCTTCTGGAGAAGCATTACGGTCTTGAAAGATTTTATAACGCATCTGTGAAAGACGATCTCATCGGCCATCTGGCAATAGGCCTCGCCCCCCATACGTCCGGAGGCATATTATGCCGCATCGTCGGTTATACAAAAGCGTGCGGCGGTTATGCGCATCCGTTCTTCCACGCGTCGAAAAGAAGGAACTGCGACGGTGACGAGGACGGCCTGATACTGATGCTGGACGGATTGATCAACTTCTCCAGGGATTTCCTTGCGGACCGCCGCGGAGGGTTCATGGACACTCCCATCACACTGACCACAAGACTCGATCCGAACGAGATAGACAAAGAAGCGCACAACGTCGATTGCCTGAAAGAATATCCGCTGGAGTTCTATCACGCGGCAACGGAAATAAGGGATCCGAAGGAGATCGAGAATATCATGGACACCGTCGGAAAGAGGATAGGCACAGAAAGGCAGTACGAAGGATTCGGTTTCACTCATGACACTAAAGAGATATCCGAAGGTCCGAAACATTCCGCGTATACGACATTAGGACCCATGAGAGCAAAAATGGACGCTCAGCTTGAACTCGGAAGGAAGATACGCGCCGTGGACGAGACGGACGTGGCGGCGGAAGTGATCAACAAACATTTCCTTCCGGACATGGCCGGCAACCTGAGAAGTTTCTCGGCGCAGAGCGTAAGATGCACAAAATGCAAAGAGAAATACAGACGTATACCTTTGACCGGGAGATGCAAATGCGGTAACGGTCTTGTTCTCTCGGTACATGAAGCGAGCGTGAAAAAATATCTGGAGGTCTCCAAAGAGATGGGGGAGAGGTACGACCTTTCGGAATACACGAAACAGAGGATCGAGATATTGGAGATGTCGATGGATTCCCTTTTCAATAACGATAAAGTGAAGAAATGCAAACTTTCCGACTTTTTCTGATGTCCGTATCCGTGATACGATATCGTGACCGGTATTGAAAAAAATAAGGTCCGGGGCGGAACGCCCCGTGAATCTGTTTAAAAGTTCTCGACGAGTTTTCCGAAGTCCTTCGCCTGTTCGCTTAATAACGAGACGGCTTTGTTGATCACTTTTTCCGCGGACAGAGAACCGTCCGTTTCGAAAGAGAAGACAAAGTTCTTCTCATCGGCGTCCACCGATATCGCGCCGGAGGGGCAGAACGTTCTGCACGATCCGCAGAGCGTGCACTTTAACGGTTCCGCGACCGTCGTTCTTTTCGAATCTCTGGAGAAAACATGCTTCGGACATTCGCTTAAACACCTTTCGCAATTACCGCACTTGCCCGTGTCTATTTTCACGATCGGCGCGTACTTGTAGCCGACGCCGTTCGCCACCTGCCACTTTACGTGCGTTCTCGCCGTTCCCATTGTTGCGATGGTGTATATCAGCACCGCCTGCCCGTCGGCCAGTTCAACGATGGGGATGAACTCATCCTTCACCTTGAGACTCGGATCGCCCAGCGGTATGAGGTCTCCGGAAAGGACCGTGCACGGACCTATCTTGTTAAGGCTGTACATTATGGTGCATGACGGACATCCCTCTCCTCCGCATACGCATTTGCTCTGCGGGACGAAGAGTTCAAGATCGGTCGGCACCGGCACCATTCCCAGTCTGTGAGCGATTATCTCGTCGAACAGCGGAGTGATACTTTCATACTCTTTGTTCTCGACCATGATCGGCCCGAGGTGGAACTCCACCTTATCGATGGCCATCTTAGGTATGTCGGTGAGTATCGTCCTTCTCAGCGCGTTCGCCATTGCCGGCGTGGAGTTCTTCAGTATGAATGACGCCTTTCTCTCGGACAATTCGAGCATCTCGATATCCATGTCACCGCCTCACACTCTGCGTCCTCTGCGCCCGCCTTTCTTCTTCGTACCGTCGTGCGGTATCGGCGTCACATCCTCAATGCGTCCTATCTTGAGGCCGGCACGCGCCAATGCGCGTATCGCGGCCTGTGCTCCCGGTCCGGGCGAGGTGGACTTGTTGCCTCCGGGCGCCCTTACCTTAACGTGTATCCCGATTATCTCTTTCTCTCTCGCAACATCCGCGATCTTCTCCGCCGCTCTCTGCGCCGCATAGGGCGAGGATTGATCCTTGGCCTGTTTGACCACCATTCCGCCGGTCACTTTACCGATCGTTTCGGCACCGGTTATGTCGGTAAGGGTGATCATTACGTTGTTGTAGCTTGCATATATGTTAGCTATTCCCCATTTTGCCGTCATCTTCACTCCTCCAATGTCGGTGTTTCGGCCGCCGCGGGGGCGGGGGCGGCGGTCTTCGGTGCCTTGGCGTCGTCCCTGGGTGGCCTGGCGTCG
>WRKA01000002.1 GCA_009778265.1 Methanomassiliicoccaceae archaeon
GCACCGGTGTGTATTTGTCGTTGGCCGGTGAACCGGACGTGCCGTCGCCCAGCCCTCCGTATTGGTTCCAGCCCCATGCCCACACAGTACCGTCGCTTTTAAGGGCAATAGAATGCATATTGCCGGCGGCGATCGCCTTCACATCGGTCAGGTAACCTGTTCCGTCCTGGCCTTTCACCTGTATCGGCGTGCTTTTATCTGCGCCGCCGGAATCGCCGTCGCCCAGCTGACCGTAAAGGTCGTAGCCCCACGCCCACACAGTGCCGTCCTCTTTCAACGCCATGGAATGGTTGCCGCCCGCGGCGATCGCTATCACATTGGTCAGGTAACCTGTTCCTCCCGGTCCCTTCACTTGTACAGGCGTAGATCTTTCAGTTCCAGTACCGTCGCCCAATTGTCTTTGGGCGTTCCAACCCCACGCCCAAACGGTTCCGTCGCTTTTCAGCGCGAGGGAATGGGCGCCGCCCGCAGCGACCATGGGTTCCGTACTGAAAGCCCCGAGTGCGGCATCATTAGGATCGTTGTTCTCTGTGAAGATCAACGGCATTGAGAGGACGAACATCAATGCTATCGCGATCGATACGACGGCGATACCCGATCGTTTGTCCCTTCCGTTCGTTTTCCGTGTGTCATTCTTGTTCATTTTTTGCACCCTCCGAACTTGGAACGGCCGGAATGCATCGAAGGTGATGCGACCGCAACATGTACGGTAACCGATTGAGCGTATTTAACATCGAATGAATTCGATCTTCACGGTGCTAAGATTTAATACCGATCTCGTTATGATGAGGGCCATGGAACGCTTATCCGTCGTGTTCTCGGGGTATCCGTCGCAGGAGAACGCCGCACGAATGTTACTGAAACTCGGTGCGTCCGTTAAGAACGGTGCGGCATACTTCGGAGATATTGAATTATCGGACACAGCGATAGGAAGGGCGGCCGGTACAGACAGACGCGTCGCCAGAGCGACCATCGACAAGATATCCGCTGACAAAGAACTGAGCGAGTTCTTCTCCGGTCTGAGGCCGATAGCGTTGCTCGCGGACGTCGCACCGCTGATCGGATGTTCGACGCTGGAGATAGTTCCGACGAACGCTAAGATACCTGGAATACTCGCGGACGTGTCCGCGGTCACGCTCGCGGCGGGAATAAGCATTCGGCAAGCGGTGATCGATGATCCGGACGGAAAGAGCGCGCGTCTTCTTATCGTCATGGACGGTACGCTTCCCGCGGAGTTCATTCCTTCGCTGAGACAATGCCGCGGCGTCGCATCGGTCGTTCTCAGATGATCGCACGCATATCACGATCCGAGCGATGAGAACATCACTTATGGAATTCTTTCATGCTCCTGATATTAATCTCTTTGCCGCCCGCTTTCTTTATCGCGCTTACGCCTGCGTTGGCGCCGTTGACGCTTGTCAGGAACGGAATTTCCAATTCGACGGCGAGGCGTCTCATCATATAACCGTCTCGTCTCGCGCCGGAGTTCAGCGACGGGGTGTTGATTATTAAATTAATTTTACCTTCTCTCATCAGACCGATCGCGTTCGGATTCTGTTTGTCGCTCACCCTGAAAACGGTGGTCGTTTCCAAACCGTTCTCTCTGAAGTATGTCGACGTTCCCTTTGTGGCATAGATGGTGAATCCCATCTCCCTCAGGTCGCGCGCGGAATCCAGTATCTTCGGTTTGTCTGTGTCGCTGACGGTGAAATAAACGCCGCCGCTCTTCGGTAATTTGTTGCCGGCGGCGATCATCGCTTTGTATATCGCGACATCGAAATCCTCGTCGATGCCCATGACCTCGCCGGTGCTCTTCATCTCCGGCGTGAGTATCGAATCGACCCCGGGAAGCTTGAGGAACGGGAATACCGACGCCTTTACGGCATAATGATCGAGTTCTCTGTATCCGACGTACCCTTGTTCCTTTAACGTTTTTCCTAACATCACTTTAGTTCCGATCTTCGCCAGCGGAACTCCGATGGCCTTCGAAATGAACGGTATCGTCCTCGACGATCTGGGATTCGCTTCGATCATCCATACTTCGTTGTCCTTCACCGCAAGCTGCAGATTAAGCATCCCTTTCACATTCAGTGCCAGTGCAACACGTTTCGTTATATCCTTGACCTTTTCCATAACTTCGTCGCTTAACGAGAAAGGAGGCAGCACCATCGTCGCGTCGCCGGAATGGACGCCGGCGTATTCGATATGCTCCATGATCCCGCCGATGAACACGTCCTTTCCGTCGGCGACGAGATCGACGTCCAATTCTATTGCCTCAGTCAAGTATTTGTCAACGAGTATCGGATGGTTCTTGGATACTTTGACGGCGGTCTCGACATAAGTTCTTAATTCGTCCTCGGAGTAAATTATCTCCATCGCCCTTCCGCCGAGAACGTACGACGGTCTGACGAGCACCGGATATCCTATGCGGTCGGCTATCTCTTTCGCTTCTTCGAACGAATATCCTGTACCGGACGCCGGCTGTCTAACCTTAAGATCGTCCATCAGTTTTGAGAATCGTTTAC
>WRKA01000003.1 GCA_009778265.1 Methanomassiliicoccaceae archaeon
TCGGCGTCCGCATATGCGTAAACATTCCTTCCGCGTTCTCTGAACGCCTGCAGCGGTCCGGTGCGCAGAAGCATCGGAACGATATCGTCCTTACATGTGATACGGCCGATCTTCTCCCTGAAATACGGTATGACGATGTCCTCGTCGAACTCGAATTCCTTAACGGAATCGCCCATGGCGCGGTGCAGCACCTTCCTGTGCAGTTCCCTTAACAAAGCGGACCTGTCCTCCATCAATACGATATCGGAGAATCCGGAAAGTATCGCGTTATGGGCGAACGGGGACGGGGTGCCGGTGAACGGTATCACGTCCACGGCCATCTCCCCTCCTTCTATCATATCAAGGATCACACGCGCATTCTTGATGTCCATATCATCCTCGAGCACTTCGCGGTATGTTTCCTCTATCACAGGCATATCCTCCATGTTCCCTAACGTCTCAAGGAGATATGCGGAACGTATCTGCTGTCTGTTCACCGAGACGGAACGTCCCATATAATTGCGTAATATCATGAAACTTCTCGACGCGGTGTGGCGGAATCTCATCTTAAAGATCTCCGAATCCTTCACCGCCTTTCTCAGTATCCCTTCCAGATCGGCCGAGGAAAGTAACGACGACACTTTCGTTATGTCGACGGGCCTCGACGTTCCGATCATGAAACTGTCGTCGCTCATCGTCACTGAAACATTACATCCCAGGAGGTTGGACATCCTGTATGCGTACCCTCTTGATAATGCGTCGTTCACACGTCTTCCGAACGGAAAATGGAACACGAGCCGATGATTGCCCGAGGGATCGATGTATTCCTCTATTGCGAGTCTCTTATGATCCGGTATCATGTTCGTTGTCGCTTTCTGTTCTTTGAAATAGGATATTATCGATCTTGCGGAACCGTCGTCTATGTCGAATTCTTCGCACAGATCGCCGATATCGGCGTCGTCATTCTCTATTCTTTCCGCAAGTTCCCCCCTGAACTTTGCGACTTCCATAGAAAGATCGAAACTTCTCGGAAGCATCTCGCCGGCCCACGACGGTACGGTCGGTTTACGGCCGGACGCTTCCTTTACGTAGGCGCTCATCCCTTTCGTCCTGACGAACTCGAACGACCTCCCTCCCAGCACAAAGATATCTCTGGGCGATAACCGTTCTACGAACTTCTCCGACAATTCGCCCAACGACGAACCGTGATTCGATATAACGCGATAATTGGCTTCCTCCGGTATCGTCCCGAGGTTCAGGAAGTAGATCATCCTCGATCCTTTCTTTCTTCCGAACTTGTTGTCCTCCTGATCGTACCAAAGTTTCGAATATACTCCTTCGAACTCGTCCTTGCTGCCCAGATACTTCAGAACGCTGATGAATTTCTCTTTGGGAAGGTCTCTGTAGCAATAGGATCCCTTTATCAGTTCGTAAGCATCGTCCACATCCCATCTGCTGTCCAGACTCATACCTACGGCGGCCTGTGCCAGAACGTCCAAACAGTTCTCCGGTATTCCCACCCGATCGATATCGCTGCGGTGTGCGGCGCGGCACATCACCGCACACTCCACAAGATCGTCCTGATCGAACACCAATAACCTTCCTTTTGACGTTCTCCCCATGCTGTGGCCGCTTCTCCCGATCCGCTGCAATCCTTTCGCGACGGATTTGGGGGACCCGATCTGGCACACAAGGTCAACGGAACCTATGTCTATCCCGAGTTCCAGCGATGTCGACGATACGACGCATTTTATCTCTCCGCGTTTCAGACGCTCTTCGACGTCCAGTCTCGTTTCTTTTCCCAGAGAGCTGTGATGAACTTCGATGTTCTCCATCCCTCTTTCTTTCAGTTTGTAAACAACGCTCTCCGCTCCCGATCTTGTGTTCGTGAACACCAACGTGGTATCGTGCTCCTCGATCAGCTCTTTTAACTGATCGTACATCTTCGAGTTCACGATCTCCGACGAAAGTGTGGTCATGTCCTCGGTCGGACATATCACTTTAAGGTCCAATTGTTTGCGGGTGCCGGATTCGACCAGCGTCACATCTCTCATCTTCCCGCTGTCCACACCTACCAGGAATCCCGCGATCGCCTCTATGGGTGCCAGCGTTGCGGAGAGACCGATCCTTGTCATCGGGTTCTCGCAGTGCGCCCTCAGCCTTTCCAGCGTAAGAGAAAGGAATGCGCCTCTTTTCGAATCGCAGATATCATGTATCTCATCCAGTATCACCCATTCCACTTTCTTCAGACGTTCCTTGAACTTCGGAGCTTCGAGTATCAGTGCAAGAGATTCGGGTGTTGTGATCAGTATGTGCGGCGGTCTCTTCAGCATCTTCTGCCTTTCATATTGCGTTGTATCTCCGGAACGGACCGCCACTCTTATCTCCGGCACCGCCAATCCTTTTTCGGCGGCAACTTTCCTCATCTCCGCCAACGGAGTGTTGAGATTACGATTCACATCGTTCGCAAGCGCCTTCAGCGGCGAGATGTAAACGCAATACGTCCTTTCCTCCAGTTTTCCTTCCGATGCATACCGCGTCAATTCGTTTATTATCGA
>WRKA01000004.1 GCA_009778265.1 Methanomassiliicoccaceae archaeon
CGGGATTGATCGAACCGACGTCCGGCGATGTTATCGTGGACGGTGCGAAGGTCAAAGAACCAGGATCGGACAGAGGTATGGTGTTCCAGGACTTCGCGTTATTCCCGTGGCGTTCCGTCCGCAAGAACATCGAGTTCGGAATGGAAGTGAACGGCGTCCCGAAGGAAGAGAGGGAGGCGAGAGTGGACAGATATCTTGGTATCGTGGGATTGGAGAAATTTGCCGACGCACGTATCCATGAACTGTCCGGAGGTATGAAGCAGCGTGTCGGCATCGCCCGTGCAATGGTGAACAATCCTAAAGTCATCTTAATGGACGAACCGTTCGGCGCTCTTGACGCACAGACCCGCAATATAATGCAGGCCGGCCTTGTCAAGATACTCGAGAAGACGGATCAGACCATCGTTTTCGTAACACATTCGGTGGACGAAGCGATCTTCCTGTCCGATCGGATCATAATACTGACGAAGCGTCCCGCGGTGATCAAGGAGATAATCGATATCCCCTGGGATAGACCGAGAGATCGCGCATCAATGGAGTTCACCGCATTGAGAAAGCGCATTCTCACCGAACTGGAAAAAGAGAACGTAATGAACTGATGCGGAAGCATCACCTTTCCTATTTTTTCATTATAATTTCCGCGAACCGTGAGATATCTTCCTTACCGCCGTCCGACACCATAAGCGTCCCTTCGTAGAGCATCTCCAGATTGTTGCTGAACGCCTTCAGCGATCTGGACGCCTCATCGGCATCCGTGTCCGCGTCGGCGGAGATGATACCGAAAGATCTTTTGCCGACCGTCATCTCACCGGACCTCATATCGTACTTACAGAATTGGAATATCTCCTCCATCAGAATGTTCAGAGAGCCGGAAAGCGTCCATTTGTACAGGGGACTTGCGAATATCACGACGTCGGAGGAAACGAATTCGTCCGCCAGCAGTCTCAGTTCGTCGTCCGGCCTGGTGACGCCGCAGTTGATGCATCCTTTTATATTCATAAAATAAAGGAAATATTCTTTCACCTCGGCGCCGGCCGCTTTTAATTTATCCGAGACCGATGCGGTGGTCTCTGCGAGGATATCATCCTTGTTCGGGCTTCCGTTCAATATAGTTATTTTCATGATGTCACCTTATCCTTCCATTATCTTATTCACGAAATCCTGCATCCTCTCCTGATTCGGAGGACGCATGATCTGTTCCTTGTCAGCGAAAGGAACCGCATATGCTCCCGAATATCTCAGCTTGAAGTATTCGCAGAAGAACAGTAATGAGTTGACGGCGTCCGCCGCAACGTATTCGTCGTCGCCCATCGTCATGGCGATGGCTATCCTCTTGCCTTCCGGCCTGTTAACGTATCCCTCATGAACACATACCGAATGCAGTCTTTCAATGAACGCGTTCATTGACGCGGTCAGATGCCACATGTATATGGGGGTTGCGAAGATCACGATATCCGAGGATACGAATTCCTTTACCATCCGTATGCCGTCGTCCTTTATCGCACATTCCTTCAGTTCATCCCCGGAACGGCAGACGCCGCAGTTCATGCATCCCTTTATATCCATGTGATAAAGGAAATGTTCGCTGACCTCCGCCCCCTTTGCCTTCAGTTTGTCGGCGAGTGACGATGTCATCGCTGCCGTGTTCCCGTTCTTCCTGGGGCTTCCGTTGAATATCGTTACCTTCATGATGCCGTATCCGCATCGGATTGAAAAAACATACTGTCGGATCGGCTGATGAGAGATCATACTGACATCCGGGAACTCGGGGTCCCGATATCCTGTGCGGATAGAAAAATAAGGTGTGCGGCCCCCGACCGTCCGCTCATGGGCCGGAGCCGCTGTTTTTTGTTATTAAAGATCTAAGTTCAGCATTTACTGCTGTTCTTTTCCCTCTTCCTCTTCCTCCTCACGTTTCTTCCAGAATAAGAAGAAGAACAACAGGCCGATTATCACTGCCAGGATAATTATCACTATGATTATCAGGATCGTTCTGCTGATACCGTCGTTTCCGTCTCCGTCCCCGGTTCCGTCTTCGCCTCCGTCCCCGGTTCCGTCTTCGCCTCCGTCCCCGGTCCCGTCATCGAAATAAGATGCGTTCACCCTGAGCACTGTCGGGTCCGCGCCGCCGACGATGTCCTTGCCGTCCCATTCGTAGTATTCGCCGTTCAATACGCCGTCGCTCTTTGCAACTGGCAGATTATCGACTTCCAAATAATCCCAGAACAGGACGTAATTCTCCGCGTTTGCGGTGAATGTGCCCTCGATGGTCACGGAGCCGCCGCCCGTATTGAACATCACGCCCGCCTTCTCGGATGTTGATGCGGCGTTACCGTTTATGATGACCGTACCGTAGTTCAACCACGCCAGTATGCCCGATGTTGTTACGTCGCCGTTGACGGTGATCTCGCCGGCGTCGCCTAAGACCATCAGTTGAGCCTCTATGCTGTTATCGGGGAGCGAAAGAGCGGTAACGTCGCCGTCTATCGTTATTTCGCCGCCGTTGCCCGCCTCCATATACCCATCGCCGTCGAACGTCACGCCTCCGC
>WRKA01000005.1 GCA_009778265.1 Methanomassiliicoccaceae archaeon
CCCGCCGATCGTAAAGGAACGGGAACGAAGAAAGATAACGCCGCGGAAAGCGGAACGGCACCGGAAAAAGAGATAAAAAAGGATGTGAAAAAGGAACCGCAGGCCTCGCAGAGGAGCCTTTTCCAATTCTGATGTGATCCTCATGGACGAAAAATATAAGGAGCTCCTGATAAAGCAGCAATACCGCCTGCACAATGATCACGCGGCCGTCAAACTGTGCCATTGGATGAGGCAGAGCCTCATCTACGGCAGAAATTGCTATAAGCAGGATTTTTACGGTATAGAATCGCATCGGTGTCTGCAGATGACGCCGGCGATCAACGAATGCAGCCACATGTGCCAATTCTGCTGGAGGGTGCAGGGTCACGATTTTTCCGTCGGAGAATGGACGGAACCGAAAGAGATGCTGGATTCTCTTATAGCGCATCAGCGGAAATTACTCACCGGATTCAACGGCGACGACCGATGCAGTAAGGAAAGATATGAGGAAGCGAAAGATCCGAACATGGTCGCCATATCGCTGGCCGGGGAACCCGTCACGTATCCCTATCTTTCGGAATTCATAGAAGAATGCCACCGCCGGAAGATGATAACGTTCATGGTCACGAACGGAACATATCCGGACGAACTGGAACGGCTCGACACGTTACCCAGACAGCTCTACGTCACCGTGGCGGCGCCGAACGAGGAAATTTACAAAACGACGTGCAGACCCAAGATAAGCGACGGATGGCAGAGACTTATGAGAACGCTTGAGCTTTTCCCGTCGCTTGATACGAGGACCGTGGTCAGACACACATTGGTCAAGGACCTTAACTTCGGTTGGGCGGACGGATATGCGAGATTGGACAGGATCGCCGACCCGGACCTCATCGAACCGAAAGGTTATGTTTTCGTGGGAGGTTCGAGAACGCGTCTCTCGATGGCGAACATGCCATCCCATTCCGAGATCGTCGGATTTTCGGAACAGTTATGTGAATTAACGGGAATGGAGATACTGAAACAGAAACCCGACAGCCGCGTCACATTGCTCGGAAGGCCGGGTACGGAGACCGATGTGAGAAAGGTCTGCGGTCACTGCTGAACGAGTTCTATCGTCTTGATAAAAAAGTCGGTGGATTCTATATCGATCCCGATCTCGCCTTTATGTCTGTTGCACATGAACGACCTCGCCACGAGATTTCCCATGAACTCCGTCGCCAGCGCCAATTGTTTCTCCGCCTTGTCGCCGTCGAACGTGCAGCAGACGAAGACCGCCACTTTCTTATCTTTTATCTCGTGCAGATGATTGCCGATGAACGTTCTCATAGAACGGGGCATCTTCCCCATGTAGATGCCGGAGCCGAAGATTATCATATCGTATCCTATGAGCGCGGGAGACCGCTGTCTCAGATCAATGAGCTCCGCGTTCAGCGCTTTTGCGATATATTCCGCCGTTGTTTGTGTTGCGCCGAACTTCGACGTGAACACGACCGCTGTATTCATCGAATCCTGTTTACCGACCATCCAAGATAAAAAACTTATCGTTCGGAAGAAGAAAATTTCATGGGACATCGGCGTTACTTCCCTTTTGTGAGTTAATAACTTTATAGTAGCAATGACATCTCCGTATACATGTACTCTCCGAGAAGCGACTGCGCCATAGACGCCACCATGTCCTTGATCGAAGGAAGATGGAAATCCGTTCTTTTATGCAAACTTAACCAGACAGGAGAGATGCGATTCAATCAGCTCCTGAAGAACATCGACGGAATATCGCCGCGTATGCTGACAAAACAGCTGAAGGAATTGGAACGGGACGGACTGATCGCAAGGGAAGCGTATCACGAGATACCTCCGAGAGTTGAATATTCATTAACGGAAAAGGGTAAAAGTCTTTTACCCGTGCTGCAGGCGATGGCCCAATGGGGATTGGACAATATGTTCACGAATGTCATGAACATAGACGGAGGGGGCGCAGTGATGCGCACCGATTAATACTCTTTCGCCGTTATCGGGACAATGGCATATTCAGTCACATTGATCGGTATCTCCGAGACCGACGCCCTGTACGAAAGATATTCGGCGCTCCCGTTCTACACTTCGAAAGCGGATATCTATGGGATCTCTGTAAAATTATATACCGCGGATCACATCATCGCCGACACCTGGGCGGATAATTTCTATTCGATGTCATCATCCACAAGATCACATGCGAAGATCGTCTGTATCGACGATCCCGGCAGAGGATTGGAAGTGCTGTACAACATTGAGACGAGGACCGCGTTCCTTTACAACTTCGACTATTACGGATGGATCAAAAGTATCGCTTTGGCGGTCGCGTCCGACATTCTTGAGGATGCGCACGGCGTGGACCACGTGCACGGCGCGGCGCTCGACATAGGAGGATGCGGCGTCACGCTCATCGCCCCTTCGAAAACGGGAAAGACGACGCACTCGTGGGGCCTGCTGAGGATGAAGAACGCACGTCTGATAACCGATGACTGGTATTTCGTCAAGAGCGGCGGGGGACCCCCGCTCGCGCTTGGCTCCGAGAAGAACTGTTACATAGACGCGGAC
>WRKA01000006.1 GCA_009778265.1 Methanomassiliicoccaceae archaeon
GTGCCCGCGCCGAGATTTGAACTCGGGTCAAGAGATCCGCAATCTATCAGGATATCCAAACTACCCCACGCGGGCATTGTTAGAATTTTAAATTGAATTATTTTACAGTTCTATCTGCATACGGTATCTTGTTATGTACCCGGCTATGCGGTTCCTCATGACGACCGACGAAACATCCGTCAGAGATGAAACTAACGCTTTATTGTTCTCGAAGTCCGCCGTAAAGATCTCCGGGTATTTGTTGACGAGTTCTATTGAGACTCTTTTGATATATGTGGGCCTGATCCTTCCCATATTGTTCACCGAGTAAGGCGCATTAAGTGGATTTCATATATAACCCTTTTTAACATGTGCGTGATCAACTTTACCGATCCGTTCCCGTGTCCTTATCTGTATAGTTAATATAATGATCATATATCGCCGGCCGGAACGGCGATATGTTACGAGATACGGATGTTTTTCATCAAGATCGTTATGAAAATAGATATTAACGGTATTTATGACGGAATAGGTTTAAAAAATATAGCGGTAAAACCGTACATTTTTTATAGTAGATACTATTACGTTTTAACAGTGATACATTTTTTGTATCAGGGTGAGAGATATGAACGAGAACGAATACAGCAACAAAGATTACGGAAAGAGAACGAATTCGAGATCGTCCAGAGGGCATTGTTTCAAATGCGACACCGAATTGGGCCGCATCGCGATGATCAGCCACATAAACGACGAGAGGAAAGATTTCGGCAATGATGAGGAGTGCCTCATCCTCGAGATAACATCCGACGAAGGGAAGGGATACTGGATGATCGTAGAGGCGTCGATGGATGCGAAGTTATCCGACCTGGACGCATTCCTGAGGGCGGCATGGATGGAATGCTGCCACCACCTGAGCATGTTCTGCAGCAGAGAGGACCTGCCGTTCCGCGGTAACAAGTACGATCTGTTCACAAAGATATCGTCCTTCGATAAGGATCATATATTCACATATCTTTACGATTTCGACAACAGTTCCACTGCGGAAGTGAAAATAACCGGAAGAACGAAGAGAGAGAAAAGAAGGAGCGCCATTCGCCTTATAGCAAGGAACGATCCCATATATCCGCACTGCGAGATATGCGGGGCGGACGCCGCCTTCGTAAAACGCAAGGATTCCGAGACCGCGGAACACACCGCGATATGCAAAAAATGCATGAGAGGACGCAAGGACAAGAAGAGCTACGCGCCTTTCGCGAACTCTCCGAGAATGGGGGTATGCGAATTCAAAGGGGAATTCGACGACCACGGCCACTCTCCGGGAAGAAGCATGCCGGAATCCGAGCTGATGAGCGAGAAGCGTTACAAGAACTGGTACGCCTTCGAAGCGTGATCCCCCGCGTTCGGATGGGAAACGCGGACGCGGCGGGACCGTGAAGGCGGTATCCAATGTCCACGCGTAAATTTCCAACAACGGTAACAGCATACGTGATCACCGTTTCGGATATCACGGTAGAGGTGTCCCGGAAGAAGATAAAGAACATGAACCTCCGCGTCAGACCGGACGGTCGTGTTACGATATCCGCACCGCTTTCGATGAAAGAGGAGACGATAGAGAACTTCGTAAGGTCGAAGACGGATTGGATAAGGAAACATATCGCGGACGCGGAAGAACATCCCCCTCCTGAAACATCCGGATACGAGACCGGAGACCCGTTCTACGTGTGGGGAGAACGGTACGTCCTTCTGGTTATCCGCGGGAAGAAGAACTCCCTCGTTCTCCGCGGGAACGAAGCGATATTGACGATAAAGGAAGGAGGCACATCATCGCAGCGGGAGAAGATCATACGGGAATATTACCGTAAGGCGCTGATAAAAGAAACGGAGATATTGTTCCCCGAATGGGAAACGATTACCGGACTGAGAGCTTCCGGATGGCAAACGAAGTACATGAGGACCAAATGGGGGACATGCAACATAACAAAGAAGAAGATATGGCTTAACGTTCAATTGGCCTCCAGACCGATCGAATGTCTGGAATACGTGATACTTCACGAACTCGTTCATCTGAAAGAAAGAAAACATGACGAAAAATTCAAGAGACTCATGGACCTCCATATGCCTTCCTGGAGAGAGATAAAAGCTTCGCTCAACCGGCAAACGATAGATCGGACGGAATGATCTGCCGTATGCGCGAATTGTTGCCGCGCGGGGCAACGATCTTCCGTTTCTCTTCTCCGTCCGCTCAAAACATCGTTCCGGACACCCTTTTATACTTCACTGTGGATCTGATACTGATGACGTAAAGCCTCGGTAAGTCCCGTCGAAATCGAGACCCCGGGGTTGTCTATCTTTTAATATTTCCGCATTATTTCAAGACCTTCCATTCTCCGGACCTGTCGGAACCTATACGCTCTATTATGGATGCGTCTTTGAGCTTTTTCAATCCGCGTTCGATCGTTCTGATATATACACCAAGCTCTTCGGCCAAATTCTGAGCGGTCAGATGCCCGTTGTTCCTGAGCGACTTTATTATTTCCATCTCGGTCTTTGATAATTTTACACCGTCATTTACACCGTCAT
>WRKA01000007.1 GCA_009778265.1 Methanomassiliicoccaceae archaeon
CTTGGATTCTTTGTCAGCGCACTGACATGTACCCCGCCCTTATGCGCGAACGCTCTGTCACCGACGTACGGAAGGCCGGGATGAGGGCTCATGTTAGCGGTCTCGCCGACGAACCCGCTGAGCGCCGTCAGTTTGGTAAGGTCGATGGGACCGATGTCGTATCCCAATTTTATTGAAAGGTCGGGCATTATCGAACACAGATTGGCGTTACCGCATCTCTCTCCGATCCCGTTTATCGTCCCCTGCACCATGACCGCACCGTTCTCAACGGAAGCTAAAGAACACGCCACCGCAAGATCGGAATCGTTATGGCAGTGTATGCCAACGTTAACGTCAACGGAATCGACGACGTCCCTGGTCGCCTCAGCGACCTCACCGGGAAGGGAACCGCCGTTGGTGTCGCATAACACGACCCATTCCGCGCCTCCTCTCACACTCGCTCTCACAACATCCATCGCATAACTTTTATTGCTCTTGTATCCGTCGAAGAAGTGCTCGCAATCGAAGATAACTTTCTTCCCTCTTCCTTTCAGATATCTGACGCTGTCCTCCACTATCTTAAGATTATCCTCCAAAGATATCTTCAGTGCTTCGGTGACGTGAAAGTCCCACGTCTTCCCGAATATGCAGACGTATTCGCATCCGCAATCCCCGAGTGCTCTCAGACCCGTATCGTCCTCGGCCTCGGTACCGAATTTGCACGTGCTTCCGAATGCCGTAAGTTTTGTACGCGTAAGCTCAAGTTCCGACGCCTTCTCGAAGAATTCGTTATCCTTAGGATTGGAGGAAGGATAACCTCCTTCCACGAGATCGATACCGAACGAATCAAGCTTTTTCAGTATCTCCAATTTATCTTCGACCGAGAAAGAGATCCCTTCCGTCTGCGCGCCGTCACGAAGCGTGGTATCGTAAATGAACACTCTGTTCTTTGTCATGGGGGGATCACCGTCTGCGGTCCATTATGGCTATCAGGTCGCTCAGTATGGCCGACGCCGTTTCCATCCTTCCGGCGCCTTTTCCGAATATCACTATCGGTCCGGCGAGATCGGTCATGATCTGAGCGGTGTTCATTGTTCCGGCGATACTGAGAGGGTGCCCTTTCGGCACAAGTCTCGGCGAAACTTCCAGAACGGTATCGGAAACCTCGCCCACAAGTCTTATGACCATCTCCTGGTCCGCCGCCAACGCGATAGCTTCGGGGCTGACGGATGATATACCCGTTATCGAAACGTCGGAGAATTTTACGTTCCTTCTGAACACGGAATTCGCCAAGATCACAACTTTGCATGCGGTGTCTATACCGTCTATATCGTAGGAAGGATCGGATTCCGCATAACCGAGCTGCTGCGCTTCCTTCAGCGCCTGTTCGAACGGCAGACCGTTGTCCATACGGCTCAGTATGAAGTTGCACGTACCGTTGAATATTCCGCGTATCGACTTCACGCGTTCCCCTTTCAGATTCTCGGAGCAGAGGTTTATTATGGGCATCGCGCCGCCCACCGATCCTTCGAATCTCAGTATGGCGTTGTTCCTCTCCGCAAGCTTGTTCAATTCTCTGAACCTCAGCGCCAGCGGACCTTTGTTCACGGTGATCACATCTTTGCCGTGTTTAAGGGAATATTCGATATGTCTGAGACCGTCCCCGCCCGTTTCTATATCGGTAGGGCTCACCTCCACCAATATATCATATCCGACGGACCCAAGAACATCGATCCCGCTTTTCATCTTCTTATCGCCGACCGCTCCGGTCGCCAGTTTATTTTTAACGAGCGCAACAGGATCGAGGCCGTTCTCGTCCGCCGCATAGCTCTTCGAATCGAATGCGGCCACTATCTTCACGGGACCGTATGAACTTAACAATTCTGATTTTTTGTGTATAACTTCCGCAAACCCCTGTCCCACTGTGCCGAAACCCGCGATCGCTATTCTCATTGCCCCAGACCCCTTATGCAAACGATCTTCGCTTTTCTGCAGGCGGATATCATGAATTTTTTCAACTCGATGAGATCGTCCTCGCTCCTGACGTTCGCGGATATCATCGCCGTACGTTCTTTGGTATCAGACGCTTTCGACGAATATCTGATGTCGATGGACTCAAGACCGACGACCTTTCCGGCGTTGTTCATTATATTCTCTATCCGGGTCGGCGAGATATCTCCGATCAGCACATACTCCATAGGAAAGGTCTCTACAACGGACGAGATCCTGGAGATCACAACGTCCTTGCTTTTCCAGATGTTCTTCAGCCGTTCCAGGTTCTCTACGGACGAGACCTCGAACGTGATGTTCACTCCGATCCTTCCGTTGACTAAGTTGTCGCGGTTGTGTACCACACCGACGATGTTCCCGTCGACCAACGAAATAGGCTCAAGCGAACCCACCAGCTGTCCCGGAACATCCTTAACGAACACATCGGCATTGACCATCATGGATCTCACCTTTTTATGTATAAATGCGGCCCTTTTAATTATATCTATCTAACGCGCGGATAACTGACGGACGGTGAATTCAGAGCGCCGAGAGGGAGATTTGAACTCCCGAGGCGGAGACCGCCACGAACTTTCCAGGCTCGCGCCTTACCGGGCTGGGCCATCTCGGC
>WRKA01000008.1 GCA_009778265.1 Methanomassiliicoccaceae archaeon
TACGCTGTGAAGAAGATACCCAACATAACACGAACGGTTCCTCACGTCACAGTTTAAATCAGAATAAACATTTAGGAAGCAAACATCTATGGCAGATACATTCAACGGGAAGCCGATCAGAACGGGATACAGCGATGAGAACAAAGAACGGATGTTCTCTGCGGTCGACGTTATCACGGTACTCGCAGAGCCCTCCATACCGCGTAACTATTGGAGCGATCTGAAACGTGCTCTCAAACAGGAGGGAAATGAGTTGCACGAAAAAATCGTGCAACTGAGATTACCATCGCTCTCGGACGGAAGATCGTACAAGACCGATGTGCTGAACAAAGAGGGTGTGATCTTACTCGCAAGGCGAATAAAGGGATCGGAGCACACCGAAGCGTTCATCGAATGGCTGACGCAGTTCGACGGCACGGGCAGATCTTTCGTATTGAAGCACAAGGACATAGACGTTATCGAATTGGAATTGGATGAGAGCGGCTCTGTATCGTCGTTCGGAAGGACGCTGAACGATATGCATCTGCCTGTCGGAACGGTACTTGCGGGAAAGGCAGATCACAAAGCGATAAGAGAGTGGTGGAATGGCCGTTCAATACCGGCGAGCCGCGAAGGTCTGAGAGGGTTCTTAGAATCACTTAATATGTCGTTCCCTCAGGAACTTTTAAAGAAGAGTTTCGGTCTCAGTCTTTCCGATCACTATTGGATATGCCCGCAGAACGCCGGACTCAGATGGTCGGAAGTGAATTTCTTTCATAACGAATTTTCCGAGGATGTCGGAAATATGCTTTTCGGTAAAATGAACGCGGAAGAGATGGACGCGGTATCTCTTCTCTCTCCGGACAATACGTCTGACGGAGTGTTGAAAAAGAAGTGGAAGATCATCAATGGTAAACGGTGTCTGATCAAAGGCGGAAGCAAACCGTTCAACCAGGAAGTTGCGAACGAGGTGCTGGCGTCGCGTATATGCGGACGCCTGGGAATACCGTTCATCAATTACGAAGTGATCCGATTAGATGGTGAAAAATATTGCGTGTGCGAAGATTTCATCAACGGAGATACGGAACTTGTGACCGCTTGGCACATAAAGAATCTGATAAAAAAGGACAACAGCGTTTCCGATCACGAAAGTTTCATCGCGAAAGCGGAAGAGCTCGGTATCCCGGACGCCCGACGGAAGATCGATATGATGATAGTGCTCGATTTCATTATTGTGAACACGGATCGTCATTACAACAATTTCGGACTGATACGCGACGCGAACACGCTGAGATGGTCATCCGTCGCGCCGATATACGATTCCGGGACGTCGATGTGGTGCAAAGAACTGCCCGACGATATGGATGCGGGAAGTTCGCGGTTAGAGAGCAAACCGTTCAGAAGCAAACAGAGCGAACAGATCAAGTTGGTGAAGGATCTTTCATGGATCGATCTTGATGCGCTTGAAGGCATTGAAAAAGAGTATGCCGATATTCTGTTCTCAGTATCCGATTCATCGGAACTCGCCGCCCGTAACCGAAGACTATGCATACAGCTGAAACGGCGGATAGATATCCTGAAACATATTATGAGTACGCAGCATTAATGGACACATTGCCGTTCAAATATACGTTTTGACGTACGTTAATTATAGTTTACTTTCATTCGCAATTATCATATCCCTGAGTGTGACCGATGCCCGCCGCGACATATTTAATTTGGTTAAAAGGGTCCAGAACGGTGACGCGGTGACCATTATATCCAAGGACGGCAACGCCGTTCTGGTTAGTGAGGATGAGTGGAACGGCATCAAGGAAACATTATATCTTCTGTCAATTCCGGATATGCTCAAGTCGATGATCAGATCATCCGGCGAGGACGTGTCGGTTATGGAAAGATGGGAGAAGATCAGAGATAGATTTATCGGGCCATTTATCGGGCCATCTTTATTGCTTTATCCATTTTCCAGATTTGTTACTGCCAACCCTTATGATCAATCCTTTTTCCGTCAGTGACTCTATTGCCCTCCTCACGGTTCTCTCCGATACACCTGAGGCCGCAGAGATGTCTACACGTGTTATCGCAATACCTTCGCATATCACTTTATACGCCTTTTCCTACGCTTCCCTAAGTTTGTCAGCAACGCCCGACTGGCGGACACATCTTCGTCATATCATTCTCATTCCCAAATGATACAGCGTATGTCATTGTCTCGGCATCGCTTTGTAAACGCTTATGATGTCCTTCAGATCGAGGTCGGTCTTGAACGACGTCGGGAATATGTGCGTTCTTGATGCATTGCCCGTCTCGTTGAGCGAATCGATGAATTCATCCATGTTCGGCGGCGATATCTTCAGGAACGATGAAAGTTCGCTGATATCGTAGATGAACGGGACCGTATCTATCTCATTTCTCCACAGTTCGAGCATCTTGCCGCATCTCTTCCCGTTGGCCGTTGGATCCGGACACATTGCGCTGAGGTGCGCCGAACTGTGAAGATTGCCGCCCCAGAACGGACCGTATGCGAACTCGCCGTCGCGATCACGGGAATACGACCTTTCCAGTGTGTTCCGGTCGTACTTCACGTAGATAAGCTTCGAAAGCGTCCGGTCGGCGTTCTGCGCCCCTTCCGTTATCTTA
>WRKA01000009.1 GCA_009778265.1 Methanomassiliicoccaceae archaeon
CCCGTACGCTGATTCGAGATTATCGTTCGGCGATCACGACACAAAAGTGAATAAACTGATGTGGGGCATCGATATCGGCACCGGAGAGATCGTTCTCGCGGACAGGCTGAGAGAGAAAGGCACGGATATATCGGCGGTGGTGGGGCATCATCCCCTCGGTCTCGGAAGATCGCCTTTCCCCGAGGTGATCGGTATGCAGGCGGACATGTATCATTATGCGGGGATACCGATAAACATCGCAGAGGGACTCATCGACAAAAGGGTGGACGAGGTACACAGGTCGGTGATGGCCTCCAACTACAACCAGAGTGTGGACGCGGCGAGATTACTGAACATTCCGCTGATGAATATACATACTCCGGCGGATAACATGGTGCAGCGTTTCCTTGAGGACCTGTTCAAAAAAGAGGATCCTAAGTATGTCGGCGACATAATCGATCTTCTGATGACCATACCGGAATACCGTATCGCTTCGAAACAGAACTCCCCGCCCGAGATAATAGCCGGAAAGAAGAAAGGCCGCGCGGGAAAGATAATATTTAAAATGACGGGAGGAACGTCCGGTCCTAAGGAGATATACGAGAAGATGGCCGATGCCGGCGTGGGAACGGCGGTCGGGATGCACTTTCCCGACAGTCATATAGACGAGGCGAAGAAATATAACATCAATATCGTCATCGCCGGCCATATGTCGTCCGATTCCCTCGGAATAAACCTTATAGCGGACATCTGGGAAAAGAAGGGGATAGAGACGATACCGTTCTCCGGACTGATACGGGTGAGCAGGAATTGAGATGTTCGATGAGAAAAGATCGGTGATAATCAAGGACGGCAGGAAACTGTCGTTCGATTACGTTCCCGACAGACTCGTACACAGAGAAGAACAGATGAGCACCCTCCGGATGCTGTTCCGACCGGTCTTTGAGGACGGACGCTGCGAAACGGCATTCCTCACCGGGACCGTCGGTACCGGAAAGACGGCAACGGTCAAAAGATTCTGCGCCGATATGATGACATACGGCGCAAGGACCGGTCTTCCGTTGGACTACGTGATAGTCAATTGCCGCCAGCGGAACAGCGAGAGCGCCGTTGTGCTTCAGGTTCTCAGACACTTCGACCCGGGACATCCGGACCGCGGGTTCTCGGTATCGGAGATGTTACGCACATTAAGAAGACAGGTCGACACTAAAAAGATAAGACTGGTGATAGTGCTGGACGAGGCCGACATTCTGATAAAAAAGAACGCCGTCGATCTCATCTATCAGCTGTCCAGGTTCAACGAGGAGAATATCGGCGTCACCGCTTCGGTATCGCTGATACTGATAGCGCAGGAGTACATACTCGACAGTCTTGACGCCGCGTCGCTTTCGACGTTCAAGAAAAGCAACACGATAAAGTTCGGAAGGTACAGACGGGACGAGTTAAGGGATATCGTCAAGATGCGTTCCGACGAGGCTCTGCTTCCCGGAAAGATAAGGGATGACGCGATCGATCTCATTGCCGATATCTCATCGGAATGGGGGGATGCGAGACAGGCCATAGACATTTTAGATAAAGCGGCCAGGAGCGGCGAGAACAAAGAGAAAGGTATCGTAACAGCGGAGGAGGTACGGGAGGCGAAGGCGATGATCTACAGCGACGTGAGCGAATCCAAGCTTTCCGATCTCGACCGCAATCATATGATAACGCTGCTTGCCGTATGCCGCTGTATGAAGGATAAAGCGTACGTGACGACGGGCGACGCCGAAAGGACGTATGCCGTCGTGTGCGAGGAATACAACGAAACGGCAAGGAAGCACACGCAGTTCTGGGTATATGTCCAGGGGCTGGAGAAGATGTCGCTTTTGGTCACCACGGTAAGAGGTGACGCGGACGGAGGACGCACCACGTACATCTCGTTGCCCGATATACCGTCAAAAGTGCTCGCCAAGAAGCTGGAGGACCTCATGGACCTCCGGACCGCCGACGCGTCACCGTATCTTTGATATCAGCTGTCTCACCGCCGTCACGGTACCCGGTACGGTGTCCGTACGTTCCGTCTCTTCCGGCATTATCCATTTATATTCCATGTTCTCGTCGTTCAGCCTTACCTCTTTTCCGTCGTGAAGGAAGAGCATCGGATGAACTTTCCATATTATGTTCCTGTCCCTCACGTACATGGGATCGAGCGACGCCGCCGGGGAGGATACGCGTATCTTCGTCTCTTCGTATATCTCTCTTACCGCGGCTTCGTTCACGCCTTCCGATTCCTCTATCTTACCGGCGACCAGCGACCACACGCCCGGGAACGACGACGCCGTATCGGGACGTCTGAGCATCAATATCTTATCGCCGGACAATATGACCGACGATACCGAAGAGATCATCCTGACGTTGTTTATTTCCGCGATACCGTTCGTTCCGTCCACCGTGACGTCGTCGCCGGTACGCAGAAGATCTGTGTCTATGAGGTCGATCATGGGTATCGACGATATCACGGCACCGGTTGCGACTATGGTTTCCGCAGACGCGTTTATTATCGCGGCCGGCTGTTTCCCGTGAACCTTCAGATCGTACATGGTGAACGAACCCACCGTGCTTCCCTTTCCTTTAGGAAAGACAAGTATACGTCCGGCCACGTTGCC
>WRKA01000010.1 GCA_009778265.1 Methanomassiliicoccaceae archaeon
CCCATCTCCATTCTCAGGCCCAAACGAACGTTCGCCACCCTTTCTTTGACAAGCGTCGCGGAACCCGCCGCCGATATCGCCACGATGGCAACCAAACTGATCGCTATGGCGTCGTGCGCAGGCATGTCGTACAATATCGTCAGCACAGGCACGACGATCACGCCTCCTCCTAGTCCGAACAGAGAACCGATCAGCCCCGCCGTCATTGACAGGACGATGAGGCCGAGCATCATTATTATGTCCACGCATACATCATTGCCAAACGAATAATAACGTTATCGTTTCGGAAAAATACAAACAAAAAACTAATGTATCGTTCGAAAAGGGTTATCTACTTCTTCATTTTATTCGAATACGTGAGCGTGATACTGGTTCGATATTCGGAGATCGGTCTGAAAAGCAGGCCGGTGAGGAAAAGATTCGAGATGCAGCTCCGCGACAATCTAATGGGAATGCTCACAAATGACGGAGTGGAGGCGTTGGTGACATCCGACGAATCCAGATTTTATGTCACCGCCGAGAACACGGACGCGGCGGTGCGTTCGATAAAGAGAGTGTTCGGCGTCGCTTCGCTGTCAATAACCGAGACATGCGGTTCCGACCTGGACGAGATATGCGAAATGGCCGCCGAGTATTCCATACCTAGGATGACGGAAGGTCAAAGCTTCGCGGTGCGCGCAAGGAGGGAGGGAACGCACACGTACACGAGCATGATGCTCGGAAAAGAAGCGGGATCGGCGATATTCCTCGTGAACAGAGGCGTCAAAGTGGATCTGACGACACCGGACGTGACCTTTTTCATAGAAGTGAGGAACAACAAAACATTCATCTTCGATTCCTACATAAGGGCGCACGCGGGCCTTCCGTTAGGAAGCCAAGGACGTGTCGTCGCAGAAGTGAACGACGACCGCGGTCTTCTTTCCGCGTGGCTGATGATGAAACGCGGATGCAGGGCGATCGTTCACGGGACGCACGACACATCCCTTCTGAAAGCGTACGACCCTTCGTTGAAAGTTGTGGAAGAGAACGAAAGGGAACGTTACCGCAAGGACATATTGGGCAACGTCCTGGGGACGTCCGTCGAAGATCTGAAGGATGTGGACGTTTCATCGTATCCCGTTCCCGTCTATTTCCCGACGATAGGGATGAGCGATCTCGAAGTGACCGAGACCCTGAACGCTCTGCGTTCGGAGATTTGAAAAAATTTTTACGGTTGTAGCCGTAAAACTTTTTGTTTTTCAGACTTATTACGGTTGTAGCCGTAAAACTTTTTCACTCTTTTTTCACGAGGTATGAGAGCAAGATAATTTATGCTTTAATTCGTATATCGAAAGAGAGGATGCACAATTATGCAATTGACATGCAATGTCAATCACGATCTCGATCTTTCCGGAGGACTGGACAGAGGAAGGAAGGTCGCTGAAACAGATATACGTTCATCAAGATCGCTTACGAGCAACGTTCAGGAAAAAAGTTATGATCATAATAGGAAGGCATGAACATGCTGGGTATATATTTCAGCGGCAACGGGAACACAAAATATTGCGTCGAAAGGTTCATGGAAAGGTACGACGGGTCTCCGGCGGTATCGATCGAAGATCCTGCGATAATAGATCTGCTACAAGGTAACGACGACATCGTTCTCGGGTATCCGGTGCATTTCGGGAACGTTCCGAAGATGGTGCAGGATTTTTTGATCAGGAACAGGGAGTATTTCGTCGGTAAGAACATTTTCGTGATATGCACGATGAGGATATTCAGCGGCGACGGCGCCGGATGCGGCGCCAAGATACTGAGGGAGCACGGAGCCGTTGTGACGGGAGGTCTTCATTTAACGATGCCGGATTGCGTCAGCGACCTCAAAGCGGTGAAGACGCCGGCGGAGAACAGGCAGCGCATCGGGAAGGCGGAGAGCAGGATAGTTGAATCAGTGGAAGCACTGAAACAAGGAAGGCCGACGCAGGACGGCATGTCATCGGTGCATTATGCGGCAGGTATGCTGCTGCAGCGCATGTGGGTCGGCGGCAAGACCAAGAATTATTCCGATAAATTGAGAATAGACGACGAACGGTGCGTCGGATGCGGCAAATGTATAGGTCTGTGCCCGATGCGCAATCTTTCTTCATCGGACGGAAGGATAATTCCGGAAGGAAGGTGCACGATGTGCTACAGATGCATAAACAACTGCCCGAACAAAGCGATCACGCTTCTCGGAAGAGAGGTGTACGAACAGTACCGTCTTGAGGATCAATTATCGGAAGCGGACGACAGCGATGAGATGTGACCGAACGGTGTCACGTACCATCTCTCAAGAACCCTTTTTTCGGCCTTATTGTTCATTCATGTAACATTTTTTTCAAATATGCCAGAATATGCGAATAATTCACATGGGCCAATTAAATACGTTAAGCCCGTTATCATCGGTAACGGTATCGCACACGCACAAGCGGAACAATATTCCCGCGGCGCGGATGCGATGCGCATTACTTTAATCAAAAGAGGTAACAAAATGGGAAAAGGTCTAGTTATCCTAGGGGTCATAGTGGTGGTCGTGGTGGCCATTGTGGTCTTAATGCCCGGTTTCTTTACCGGACTGTTCAACAGCACGTACGATCATGACGGGAAAGAGGTGG
>WRKA01000011.1 GCA_009778265.1 Methanomassiliicoccaceae archaeon
GCGTTCCGGACCTAACGGAAAGGATATATAATAAAAAGGAACATGGTGCTTTTTGCAATGCCCGACGTCATATCTTCCGACCTGTTATTCAGCGCCCTTATCCTCGTTGCGCTGTTCCTTATAATACTTTCTACACCGACGATCATACTGGCCGTCCGGGCGTCGTCGAAGCTCCTTACCCGTTACAGGATACTCAGGTCCGTCGATAATCTTGACGAGAGCAGCGTTTCCAAACAGATGCTTGAGGAATGGAACAGCGTCAACAGTCCTTTAAGTTATACAGCGCTGTTAAGCGATGAGATCGAACGGTTGGGAACGCTCAGACAGGCGATGCTCCACTCCGAGATCGCAATAATCATTCTGATAATACTTGCGTTATATCCCGGATACGCGACGGACGTTCTCATCTGCGTCATATTCCTCGTCGCCGTTGTGTCGATGGTCGTCATCTACGGCGTAAGGAACCTGAAGGGTTACATACGCGAATATGTGAGCGCGTTGGCGGAGATGGATGTGAACGGCGACGAAGCTGTTTCCAGGATCTACGGCTGATCCGTGATCTAAGAACGCCGTCAACTCCCACAATGAAAGTGCCGTCAACTCCCACAATGAAAGTGCCGTCAACTCCCACAATAATAATATACGGTAGATGTGTTCTGTCACTCAATATAGCTATCAAGAGGGAACGACGACGCAATACAGAACAAGAATGATCGACAACCAACTGAAGGAAGAACTGGAGGCTTTCGGCGCCGTCGTGATAGTTGGACCGAAATGGTGCGGAAAGACCACGACAGCGAAACAACTTGCAAAGAGCATAATCTACATGCAAGACCCTAAGAAAAAGGAGACGTATATCCAAATGGCCAAACTCGATCCATCGAATCTTCTTTCCGGCAAAAACCCGCGCCTGATAGATGAGTGGCAGATCGTACCGGAACTTTGGGATGCGGTCAGGTTCGACGTGGATATGCGGAACGAACAGGGGTTGTACATACTGACAGGATCTACATCCATCAACGAAAAGAAGATCACACATTCCGGTGCCGGCAGAATCTCAAGAATGAGGATGAGAACAATGAGCCTTTACGAATCCGGGAATTCCACGGGAGACATAGGCCTCGGAACATTATTCTCATCCGTTGACAAAATCAGCGGGCATTCTGAACAGAACACGAAGGATATCGCTAATATCATAGTTCGCGGAGGGTGGCCAAGTTCTGTGGAAAAGAGCGACCGCATAGCATATAGACAGGTTGCGGGTTACTGCGAGACGATATTGGAATCGGACATCAATACCGTCGACGAAAAGAAACGGGACCCTCAGAAGATGAGATCGATCCTCAGATCGCTCTCCAGAAATGTTTCGACGTCTGCGGCTAACACTACAATATTAGGTGATATAACCTCGGACAATACTGAAAAAATACACATCAATACATTGGACGATTACCTCGGTGCTTTAAGAAAACTGTATGTTATCGAAGATCTCCCTGCCTGGAGCCCGAAGCTTCGCTCTAAGACCGCGATACGCACAGCGGATACAAGACATCTGACCGATCCCGCTATCGCCGCATATTTCCTCGGTGCCAACCCAAAGGACCTTGAGTTCGACCCCAAAACATTCGGATTCCTGTTCGAATCTTTATGTGTCCGCGACATCAGAGCGTATGCACAGTCGCTCAACGGCGACGTGTACCATTACCGGGACGAAGAAGGACTGGAGGCGGATGCCGTCATACATCTCCATGACGGCAGGTGGTGCGCCATGGAAATGAAACTCGGATCCGCAGATATAGACGATGCCGCGACCAATCTTAAGAAGCTCAGAGATAAGATAGACACTGAAAAAATGAATAGCCCCTCGTTCCTTGCCGTTATAACAGGAACGGAGTTCGCATACACAAGGGACGACGGGGTACACGTGATACCTATTTGCTGTCTCAAGGATTGATCGTCCCACACAGAATGAAGAGGAAACGGTATCTATCTTGACCTGTATATCCGGCACATGGCAAAAGTAATACTGCACACGAGCGCCGGTGACATTGTCATCGGGTTATACGACGACATGCCGATAACCGCGGGGAACTTCAAGGACCTTGTGAAAAAGGGGTTCTACGACGGCACCGTTTTCCATAGGGTGATCGACGGGTTCATGATACAGGGCGGATGTCCCGAGGGAACGGGAATGGGCGGCCCCGGATATAATATCAAAGACGAACATGTGAAAGGTCACTCCAACATACGCGGTACGATATCGATGGCGAACACCGGCCGCCCGAACTCCGGAGGGAGCCAGTTCTTCATCAATCTTGTGAACAATGCGTTCCTGGACTGGGACAACCCGAGGACGCCGAGCGCGCACCCGGTGTTCGGCGAGGTCGCCGAAGGAATGAACATCGTCGACGCTATCGGAAAGACAAAGACGGGAAGGAACGACCGTCCCGTTAATGATATTAAGATACAGAAGGCCGAGGTACTGGAATAATGACGAGACACGTGATGGAAGCTCTGGGGAGATCGCGCATAGTCATCGAGGACGGAAAGGTCGTGGAGATAAGCGAACCCAGGGTCAGATACTGTCCGCTGTTCAAGAAATACCGGAACATCGACGAATTCAATGACGAAACGATAAGGGC
>WRKA01000012.1 GCA_009778265.1 Methanomassiliicoccaceae archaeon
GGTATCGGCGTAACCTTCCATGACCTTCAGAAAATCTTTCTTCCCCTCTGTTTCGAATATCTTCTTCGGAACGAACAGGCACGCTCTCGCATCCTCGGAAGCCTTATGGTTCTCGAACTCGGCGCCGCTCCATTCCTTCGTGTCCGTCAGCGCCTTCCTTTCCGAACCCGTGTATCCGGAAAAGATGGCGTGTGTATCGTATACGTCTATCTTAGGCATCCTTAACGAATTCTTTCTGCATTCCCTGCCGAGGAACACGAGATCGCTTATCGCCGAGTGGGCGAATATCATCTGATCCGGATGCTCCAGGAACTCCGTTATCTCGCTGTGCACGTCCCTGAACACCGGCGCCTCTTCGAGATCTTTCATCGTCACCCCGAGCATCTCTTCGAGATGTTTTGTGATCCTCTTCGGTCTTATCTTGATCTCTTTCACTTCGACGATCTCAAAATTCTCATCGGCAACGGCATAACCGAACGAACACATGTCGGAATGATCGCGGACGGTCACCGCGCTCTCTATGTCAAATGCGACGTATCTCGTATTATCACCTTGTAGGGATGAAGACGTTCAGAACAGGCTCTTCAGGTGCATCAGGTCCTCGAATTTCCCCTTGACCGTGAATTTTTTCGTAAAATATGCTTTCATCGGTCTCAGCGTTCCGTCAATGAGCGCCTGAAGGTTCTCCGGCGTGGACGTGAAAGTGATGTCCGCGTTCTCTGTCTTCCCTTCTTTATAATCGGTTATCTGCGCGTTGTCCAGTTTTAAAGAATATGATTCGTCGCCGAGATCTATGTTGATCGTCTTCACGACGCCTTCCAGTTTCTCCCTTAACTTCCCGTCGCTTTCCGCCTTCCTGTGGAACTTGTCTATCATTTCCTGAATGGCATCGTACATCGTCATTCTCTTCACCAGTCTGTGATCCTGCTGTTCTTGGACGACGACATCATTTTTCTGACCGTTTCCCAGGAACGCCGGGTATGCGGCGGTGCATTCCCGTTCTCCTTTATCCATTTAGCGATGAAATCTATTGTCACGGGGTCGCTCGGGTATCCGGAACCGATATCCTCGCCGAACTCGCACGATATTTCCTGTACTATACGGTCCCTTGTCACCTTCGCTATTATCGACGCCGCCGATACAGCGGGGTAGATGTCGTCCGCTTTGTGCTCCGCTATCACCTTCGTTCCTCCTATCATCTTTGATAATGCGGATGAGAACGATGCCGTGTTCACATCGGGGCAATCCGCGTAGACCTTTGAGACATCCGATCCTGTGACCGCGTCGGCGAACATC
The DNA here is from genome assembly GCA_009778265.1 of Methanomassiliicoccaceae archaeon. Classification (GTDB taxonomy): domain Archaea; phylum Thermoplasmatota; class Thermoplasmata; order Methanomassiliicoccales; family Methanomethylophilaceae; genus Methanomicula. Next base: position 1,297 of record WRKA01000012.1, read on the forward strand.
TGCAGTTCTATCTCATTCATGGTCATTCTGGACCGTCTGGAATCTATCTCTTCCGCCGAAAGTATTACCGTTCTGTGATCTGCGGACCCGAGTATCTCGCCGTACATCTTCTCTCTAGCCGCCGGCGACAGCTTCTTGGAATCCTTTACGCCTATCTTTTTCAGAACTCCGTCATCCTCTATCATGACGGCGGCGACCACTAAAGGTCCCATCACCGGTCCGCGGCCGGCCTCGTCTATTCCGCACAACATCGTTCACCGATGGAGTTGAACGTTCATATTCGTGTCGCCGTTCCCGGCCTCAGTTCTCGGCCCCCGCCGCTATGAGCCGTTCGGCTATCTCTGTGAAGCCGCCCTCGGCGGCGTAGTACATCGCACTGTGCTCCATGTTATCCACCGCATTGACGTCCGCACCTTTCTCTATCAGCATGACGGCGAAATCATTACGTCCCTTCATCGCTGACACGATGAGCGGCGACTCTCCGTCCCCGTTCCTTAGGTTCGCGTCCGCACCTTTCTCTATCAGAGCGAGTCCGATGAACCTGTTCCCTTCCGACGCGGCGTAATGAAGCGGGGAGTTACCGTTCGGCAGACTCATGTTCGGATCTGCCTTCGCGCCGAGAAGCAGACGGACGACCTGCAGGTTCCCGCCCATGCACGCCGCCATCAGCGGTGTCTCGCCCATATCGTTAACAGAGTTCACATCCGCGCCGGTCCTCAGCAGCGCGGTTATTATCTCACTCTGTCCGTTGTAGGACGCGTGATGTAACGGCGTATTACCGAACGAATCTTTGTTCCCGCCGCTGCCCGCCAGTAACGGTATGATGTCGCGCAGGCCGTGGGCGGTCGCGAAGTCCAGCGCCGTACGGCCTTCGTTATCTTTTACAGAACTGTCCGCGCCCAATGATAACAGGTAGCCGGCGGCATCCGTCCTGTTCTCCTGCAGCGCATATATCAGCGGGGACCTTCCCGATCTGTCGGTCGCGTTCATTTGTGCGCCGGCGTCGGTCAGCATCTTCATTATTTCCTTGTTGCCGCTCTTTGAGACCGCATGCAGCGGAGTTATACTGTCATTGTTCGCCAGCGATGCGTCCGCGCCGTTGTCCAGTAATATCTTTACAATGTCGCGCGCACCTCTCACACATGCGTAGAACAGCGGTGTGCATCCCGTCTGATCTCGCTTGTTGTAATCTATCCCGCCTTTTTTGACGAATACTTCCACTATGCCTTTCTGCCCGTTCTTGCAGGCGTTCAGGAAATTGTTGTCCATTTTTTCACCTCGTTCACATTCTGTTGAGCAGCAGCTTGACCAGCGGCTCGTTGTTCCTCTCGGCGGCGATATCCAGGG
>WRKA01000013.1 GCA_009778265.1 Methanomassiliicoccaceae archaeon
AAGGAGAGATGACCATGACAACGACAAAAACACCGACACTCGAGGACCTCGCTAAGAGAGTGGAAGCGCTAGAGAAAGAGAACAAGGAACTGAGAGCGATGCTCTCCGCCGGGGGCGGAGGCCGCGGCGGAGGACGTTCCAGATACAGAACGAGACGATCGGCCGACGGTAAGGAGCATGTGCAGGACGACAGCATATCCAACGAGGCGGTCTCGGACGTCCTCGGAGGATTCATAGAGAACTTCAACGAAAAAGCTGAGAAGAAACAATCGCCGGTCGGTTACATGATAAGCAACATGGAGATCGAACTTAAGACGCAGGTGATAAAGGACGGCGACGAGCTCATACTCGTCCCCGTCGACCCGGACTCGTCCCCGGAATCCGTAAGCACGGTGAAAATGGAGGTAAGAGCGGTGCCGGGGAACGCAGGTCCCCCGGGGGCCGCGGCCGGAAGGGGGCGCAGAGAGTAAAGAAGGAGAACTAAAAGGAACACAGAGCGACAAACATAAAAGAGGAACAGCAGGAGAAAGAAAGAACAGAAAACAGGAGAAATGAAAAATGGGCAACATAGGACAAGAGTTATTGAACGTACCCTTCGGAGATATGGTCGTCCAAGTGGCCTCCGCGATCGCGGAAGGCCAGTACAAGATGGACCTTATCTCCTGCAAGATCGCGAAGATGATGGGCGATAAGGATGAGGCGGAGATCGAGATGCCGGACCTTACCGGCGACGGCGGCGATGTTATCAAAACGACGCTGATCGGTGCGGGTTTCCAGCCGACATTCTATCAGTTCTCGGACACCATCATAGAGGTGAAGATGGCCATAACTATGACCACGAGCACTACAAAAAGCGTATCCGCGTCCGCCAAGGGCGGCTTCGGATGCTTCTCGGCGTCCGTGAACGCCTCGTACTCGAACAAATACTCATACGAGGCCAGCGGGTCGAGCCTCTTGAGAACGAGGATCACGCCGGTACCGCCGAGCCCGTTCATGACGAAGATGCTTGAGATGAAGGCTCAGCTCATACAGCTGCAATTCGACCAGAAGATCAAAGAAGCGGAAGCGGAGATCAAGAAGCAGGAAGCGGCAGCGGCGGCTGAAAAGAAGGACTGATGAAAAAATAAGATCGAAACAAAAAATAAAGGTGAAATAAAAAAGGTGAGTTAATATGGGAATAGGACAGGAAGTATTGAACGTGCCCTTCGGGGAAATGATATATCAGATGGCGTCGGCCATCGCGCAATCGCAGGCGGAACTGGACGCTGCATCGGTGGACGTATTGGCGAAGATGGGGGACATGGAGAACTACCCCGTGTCGCTGCCGGTATGGGACGCCAACAGCGGAGAAGAGACAACGATAGAGACATCGATGATAGGTGCGGGTTTCCAGCCGGCATTCTATCAGTTCACTGACGCTATCATAGAAGTGAAGATGGCCGTCTCGATGTCACACAGCAGCGAGAGCAACTGGAGCCGCGAGGACACAACGGAAACCAACACAGAGAGCAGCTCCAAGAGCTGGTGGAAACGAAAGAGCAACAAGCAGACACAGTGCTCGACCACCACCGTAAACGCCGGATACACGAGCAAATACAGCTTCAAAGAAGAGGCGTCGAGCACTCTCCGCGTCCGCCTTGTTCCGTTGCCGCCCAACCCGATCATCCAGCGCCTGATCGACCTCAGAGCGAAGAGACAGGAGATGGTGATGAATCTCGAAATGGCGAAGCTGGAAGCAGATATAGCGAAAGAAGCAGCGGCATTGGCGCCCTCGTCGCCGTAAAGAAAGCAAGCGTCTTGAACGGATAATACGCACATTCGGTGCGGGAGTGAAGAGATATAATGAAATTGCTCACGCACGCATATCTGGCAAACATCATACTCGATGAGTTGGAAAGGACCGGCGGCCTGAGTTTACCTGACGTGAAAGGTAACTACTCCTCTGGAAGCCTCAGGGAACCCTTTCCTTCGGCGGAGGGCGGGGCGCTCTGCTTTCCTTTGAAGGAAGGCACGTACGCCCCGCCGGACACCGTCAAAGAGACGATCCTGAACAACAGGGAATACTTCAGAGGCGGCGTAATAGGAGGATCGTTCCTTCCGGACATCGCCTTCAGCATGTCCGTCCTTCGTCCCACCGATTCCGGCATATGGCTGGAATATCTTTCAGACCGTTTCAAGACGCTGAAGAAAGGAACGGAACGGGACCAGGTATACGCTTTCCTGCTCGGCATGACCGTCAATTATACGGCGGACATGTTCCTCCGTTCCTATGTGACGGAATGTGCCGGGGGGGTGTTCGATTCCTATTCTAAGGATATGGGAAAGAGACATCTTCTGATAGACGAGTACATCGAGAGGGCCATATCATTCAAGATCCCGGACGATAAACTGAAGATATCCGTCCCATCGAAATTCCTCGCCGTGTGTTTCGCCGACGGTCTCGCCGTAGAGAATCAGATAAAGAAAATAAAAGATGAAAAAAGGTCAAAGAAAGTACTCTCGGCATACAACGGAAAACCTCTGACGCAATTGCGTTCCCGTTCTTACAGATCAAGCGGCGTCCTCGACGAAAAACGAAGGGAGTCCTCCGAAGTGCTCGTCTATCCGGAGGACATGAAAAAGAAGATCACGGAGACCGAACAGTGGGTCGCGGCA
>WRKA01000014.1 GCA_009778265.1 Methanomassiliicoccaceae archaeon
TACGCCCCTTCCACTTCGGACATCATCGCCCTTATCGCTTTCACGGGATCGTTGTTCTGCGTCAGATATTTCCCTATTATCTTTGAAATTAACTCGGAATCGGAATCGGTCATGAACGACCACCCGAGGTCCAGATATTTTTTCTTCAGTTCCGCATAATTGGTTATCGCGCCGTTGTGTGCCATGGCGATAATGCCGTGGGTTATCTCCACTTCTATCGGTTCCGCGTTCTTTTCCGCCTTTGACGCGCCGGAAGGATATCTGACGTGGCCGATGCCGCACTTTCCTCCCAAAGATTTCAGATCGTCCAGCTTTATAGCGTCGTGCACCAGGCCCTGGCCTTTTGTGGTGACCACCCTGCTGCCGTTGAAAACAGAGATCCCGGCGCTCTCCTGGCCGCGGTGCTGTATCATTCTGAGGGCCTTGAAAATGCTTGCCGCCACATCATCGGAACAGGACATCCCGATGACGCCGCAACTATGCTTTGGCCCTGTCATGTTACCTCTCTTAGTCGTGTGTTTTAGCCCAGGAATAAGACCTCGTCTTTGCCATCTTTCCGTATCCGCATGAGGCGCACGCTCCTTTCCTTATGTGATAGGAGTGCTTACCGCATCTGCGGCAGGGTATGTGCACCTTGTGCTTGTTGTGTCTTCCCTGTGCCGGCGTACCAGTTCCCATGATTCTCTCTCCTTTATGGTGATATGTAGATCACATTGTCCCCGCGGACGATCGTTATGCTCAATTTTCTCAGTGACTGTCCGTTAACTATCTCTTCCGCATTCTTTAACACAAGGTTCATGTGCGGGTCGTACCCGTCAAGAACGCCGCGATACTCTCTCTTTCCCTTCAGTTCGACGATGACATTCTTGTTCACCGCCTGACTGAGAACTGTTAAAGGCTTCATCATTGGCTGAGCCACCTAAATGCCCATAATCCATTGAGTATTTGAAGATATCGTATTCCGCGCATATTTAGAACACGCGCGGGGATACGCGCGGGATCACACGAACGCACCTATCGTCGGCGCGTCCAGGCGGTCCATGTCATAGAATATTATCGCCTCTCTCATCATGTTCCCTTTCGTTCCCATGAAGCGGTCGAGCATCGCGGACCTCCACATAACGTCTATTATAGCAACGGACAGCGACCCGTAATAGACGTTGCTCATATCGTCCTCGTAATTCAGCGAGTCCATTGTGTAAAATACGGAACCCATCATGCTGTCCCGCTGATTCAGGATCGATATGTAATCCCTCAGAACGTTCTTATCGGGACCGCCGATATCCGGTAACGTTATACTTTCCGGATCTGCCGAACCCTTGAAATGAAGGTCGCCGTCGTTGTCCAGGAGGTTCCATTCTATCTTTTTCCCGGAGGCCATGAACAGGTTCCAGTTCCATTCCCCGTCGCAGTACACGGGGACGCTGAGCGGGTCCGAAGAGGACATCGAACCGAGCGCCGCCTCCCGGGCCGCCTCGTTCAACTCATCCCTATCGAAATGCGTCTCCGCCGTTATCTCTGAAAGCGACACGGACGGTTCTTCCAACGATGCGTCCATAACTTTCGCGATGTACGCGATATCGGTAAGATCGTCTATGTTGCGGGAAACGGAGGACCTCAGTTCCGTTCTGTCCGCAATGACCCCGGCCTCTCTGCAGTTCGCAAAAAATTCGTTATATACGGACGTAGCCTCTTTCAAAGCCGTTCTTAACCTTACTTCGCCGTTATCCGCCAGTTCTTTCGCTTCGGATATGGCATCATTCCCTTTTCCGTACCAGGCGCCTCTGCACGACATATCCAATTCAACTTTTATTCTGTCGCTGACGTGAAAATGGAACGGGAACTGACGGCAGTACGTCGGTCTGTTCTGGTATACGGTACATCTCCTTTCATCGTTCAGGAATACGCACGACCCTCTTCCCTTCTTCAGCGCTATCGCGAAATGATCGTGCGGTTCTCTTACGCGTACGATAGCTTTCGGATGGTTCGTTCTGAAATAATTGCGTTCTTCGTTCAGTATCTCCGGCTGGCACAGGCAACACATCCCGCATTCCTTCGGACACATCACCTTCTTACCCATCAGTTCGGAATAATCGATAACGAGATCATTCATTGATATCCTCTCCGATAGGGTCGCCGCACAGCTCCCCGTCCTTTATCTGTATATTTCCACGTACCATCACGATGTCGGGGAATACCGCATCCCATCCTTCATACACCGTGTAACCGGCTTTGCTGTGAAGATCTTTCGTTCTTATCGTTCTCGTTCTGCGCATATCGAATATCGCGAGATCGGCGTCGCGGCCTTCCTCTATTATCCCTTTATTGATACCGAACGCGGCCGCCGGCGCCGACGACGCCATCCTTACTAGTCTTCCGAGAGGCATCTTTCCCTTTTTCACGAGATCCATCATTATCGGCACATATGTTTCAACACCCGGTATACCGGACGGCGCATCGTCGTAATCCTTTCTTTTCTCGTCGACGGTATGAGGAGCGTGATCCGTCCCGAACATTGTTATCCTGTCGTTCATGAACTCTCTGAACAGGCCGTCCCTTGTGTTGGGGTCGCGAAGCGGAGGATTCACTTTGAACTCGGCGCTTTCTGAGAACGTATCGGCAAAGAACAGATGATGCATCGTCACTTCCGTGCTGAATCCGTATGATGCTGCCAGTGAGACGGATGCCGGGT
>WRKA01000015.1 GCA_009778265.1 Methanomassiliicoccaceae archaeon
ATGCTGGATAAGGACGAAAGGCTGACCGCAACGCCTTTCGGTAAAAGGGTGAGCGACCTTTACATCGATCCGGAATCGGCCGTGATCCTCAGGGACTCCCTGAAAAAGATGAATGACGACACGCCGGAATTCTCGATACTGCATGCCGCCGCGTCAACCCCGGACGTTCTCGGTCTGTACCCGAGGAAGGCGGACGGCGATGTTCTCAAGGGATTGATCGACGAATATCAGGGATATCTGCTTGTGGACGAACCGGACGATTATGACGGTTACGCATACTTCCTTTCCGATCTGAAGGTCGCCCATCTGATGAATATGTGGATAAACGAGACGGATGAGGAGACCATCACCGAAGAACTGGGGATCGGACCGGGAGATATCCGTTCCCGTGTCGACACGATGGAATGGATATTGCATGCGATGAACGAACTGTCGGCGATCTTCAGACCGGAATGCGCAAAGAAGCTGAGACCCCTGCTCACCCGCGTGAGATACGGGATAAAGAGCGAACTGACCGACCTCGTCGCGTTCAAAGGAGTGGGAAGATCGAGAGCGAGAACGTTATTCAATTCCGGGATAAGGAAAAGAAGCGATGTCACCGACATCGATGCCGGGGTAATCGCAGACCTTCCGCGCATAGGCCCCGCGCTGGCAAAAAGCCTGAAGGAACAGGTCGGTCACGACGATACTAACGACCTCGGAAGACCTGAAGAACGGGAAGAGATAAAGAAAAAGAAAGAGGAAGAGACGAAGAAACGTCAGCCCAGCCTTTTGGATTTCTGATCACTGGGACATTATCTTCCTGATGCTTTTGAGATCCTTCGAGCTCTTGATCACGGGTTCAGAGGACGAGATTATCGTATCCGGGTCCTTGAGCGCGTTACCGGTGCATATGCACACCACCCTTTCCTTTTTACCGATGACCCCCGCTTCCCTGAGCTTCTTCGCACCGGCGACGGATGCGGCGCTCGCGGGTTCCACACCGACGCCCTCTTTCCTTCCCAGAAGTCTCTGGGCGGCGAGTATCTCCTGATCCGTCACGGAGACGGAACATCCTCCGGTGTCGTATATCGCCCTCAGCGCCTTCCTTCCGCTCACCGGGTTACCGATCCTTATCGCGGTGGCTATCGTTTCCGGATGTTCCTCGGGCACGAAGTCCAGTTTCCTCGCCTCGAACGCCCTCGTGATAGGCATTGAACCTTCCGCCTGTATACCCGTGAGCATCGGCACTTTCTCTATCCATCCGATCTCCTTCAGTTCCGTTATCCCTTTGTGGACCGCGGATATGTTGCCGGCGTTGCCTACCGGCAATACGATCCTGTCCGGGACATCGTATGCAAGCTGGTCCATTATCTCGAAGAGGACGGACTTCTGACCCTCCGGACGATACGGATTGATCGAATTGAGAAGATACATAGAACGTTCCTCCGAAAGTTTTCTCGCGATATCCAGCGCTTCGTCGAAGTTGCCGTCGATCGATACGACCTTAGCGCCGAAGAACATCGCCTGTGCCAGCTTACCTGCCGCAACTTTACCTGAAGGCAGGAACACTATGCATCTCATTCCCGCTTTTGCGGCATACGCCGCCAGGCTTGCCGATGTGTTGCCCGTGGAAGCGCATCCCACGGTCTTTGCGCCTATCTCGTTCGCGTGAGAGATCCCGACGGTCATCCCGCGGTCCTTGAACGATCCCGTCGGATTCGCACCCTCGTACTTCACCCACAGATTATTTATCCCTATCTCTTTTCCAAGCGAGGAACATTGATACAGCGGAGTTCCTCCCTCTTGTATAGATATCTTGTTCTTCGGGTCCACGGGCATGAAGTCCGCATACCTCCAGACGCCTATCGGGACCTTGTGAAGATCTTTCGGCTTCTTTGCTTTCAGCGGCTCCAGGTCCACTTTTATCGTAAGCAGACCTCCGCACGCGGGACACACGTCCGCATACTGATCCGTGATGACCTTTCCGCAGTCCCAGCATATTATCTTATGATCGGCCATGGTCACAGCCTCCTGCATCCTTGTCCCCATCCGGTGACCCAGGTGTCGCATCTCATTCCCTTGCTCGCGTACATCTCTCCTATTCCTTTCGCGATCGCGGTACCGTCATGTTCAGATGTGTTGAAGAACGATATCACGCACGGACCCGACCCTCCGAGGAAGGACGCCCTCGCGCCCAGCGACATCGCGACGGACTCCGCCTCTTTGAGATGCGGTACCAGATGTGTTCTCGCGGGTTCGAACACCGCATCCTTCACAGACCTTCCGATAAGATCGATATCCCCCGCCCCCATCCCGTATACCAAACATGACGCGTTGCCCACATGGAACACCAGGTCCTTCACCGGAACTTCCGTCGGAAGCACCGCCCTTGCCTCTTTCGTCGATACCATCACGTCCGGCATCGCGACGACCACACCCAGGTCCTTCGGCGGTTCCATTCTTATCACTTCGAACGGTTCGTATGATCTTATCATCGTAAAGCCTCCCAATATGCACGGCGCCACATTATCCGCGTGCAATCCTCCCGATGTCACGTCCTCGGCCATGGCGGCGCACATCACCACTTCGTTATCGGTAAGTTTCTTGTCACACATTAAGTGTGCCAGATATGCGCCCCCGGCCGCCGAGGCGCCGGAGGAGCCGATACCGCTGCACGGCCTTATGCCCTTCTTTATCTTTAATTCGATACCGAAATCGGCATTGCA
>WRKA01000016.1 GCA_009778265.1 Methanomassiliicoccaceae archaeon
AAATCACTCACCAAATTGTCTGCAAATCACTCACCAAATTGTCTGCAAATCACTCACCAAATTGTCTGCAAATCACTCACCAAATTGTCCATTAATATAATATATGATAAACGTTAATATCTCTTTTATGGAAAGTCTGGCCACGTTGAATGATGATAAGATCCGCCAACTGTATCTTCCGAGAATAATAGACTCGGAAATAAAAGAAATGTTAGAGGTATTCGGTGCTGTCCAAATATCGGGATGCAAATGGTGTGGAAAAACGTGGACGGGGGTCGCTCATTCCAGATCCTCGATTCACATAGGAGATCCGAAAAGCTTTGCGCTTGCGGAGAGCAACCCGAAAATCGCCCTTGACGGAGAAGAGCCTCGCTTGATAGATGAATGGCAGGATGTTCCTGCATTATGGGATCTGGCGAGACATAACATAGACTTTTCAAAAAAAAGAGGCAGGTATATCTTTACGGGTTCGGTCGCACCGCCTCAAAAATCGATCAGACATTCCGGCGCAGGCAGGTTCGCACCGATAAAAATGAGATCTATGACTTTGTTTGAGTCGAGAGATAGTAACGGTTCCACATCGCTGAGAAAACTTTTTAAGGGAGAAATACCGACATCGGCCTTATCGAAAATTGGGTATGAAGAGACCATAGACCTCATTTGCAAAGGAGGCTGGCCCGCGAGGTTGGAGATCGATGATAAAAAAGCGCTCCTAATGCCCAAAAAATATCTGGAGAAGATAATCAATTATGATTTCTCAAAAATCGATGGTATCAAAAGAAACCCTTCGATTATGAAGCGTGTACTGAGATCGTTAGCAAGAAATAATGCTACAGAAGCAAGAATAGCCACTCTTGCCAATGATGTGCACGATGCGGACCGGCCACTATCGACCAACGCTGCAACTGATTATCTGGACGCACTGAAGAAGATCTTCGTCATCGAAGAACAAGAGGCGTGGCTGCCCGATATACGGTCGAAAACACGTATGCGTACATCTCCGAAAAGGCATTTCACCGACCCTTCGATCGCAGTCGCGGCCCTTAAGATCGGGCCGGAGGCGCTTCTGCGAGACGTTGAGACCGCGGGATTCATGTTCGAGTCCCTTTGCTACAGAGACCTCTGCGTGTATTCGGCACCGTTCAACGGCAGCGTATATCATTATCGTGATGGTGATAACCTGGAAGTGGATATGATAATTGAGGCCGAAGACGGAAAATGGGCCGCCATAGAAACGAAACTCGGATTTATAAAGGTGAATGAGGGCGCGGCCAATCTCCTCCGCCTCAGAGATAAGATCGTGGCCGGAGGCGGAACGGAACCCGTGTTCATGATGGTCATCTGCGCGACCGCCATGTCATCATACGTTCGAAAAGAGGACGGCATCTTTGTCGTACCTCCGGACCTTCTCGGTCCGTGAGATATTATCGTTGCGCCGCATCGGCGGAAAGCATAAAGGACCTTTTCTTCTGCGCCACGATTTTATATTCTCTCACAGATGCGGTGACCATGGTAAGGATCGGCATTATCGGCGGTTCCGGAATATACAATCCGGACACTTTCGAACTTTCAAAAAAGATATATCCGGACACAAAGTACGGAAGACCTTCCGACGAGATATCGATAGGAAAGATAGCCGGCGTCGATATAGCGTTCATACCGAGGCACGGAAAGAGCCATCGGTTACCGCCCTCGTCGGTACCTTACAGAGCGAACATACAGGCTTTGAAGGACCTCGGCGCCGAGATCGTCATCTCACCGTGCGCCGTCGGTTCCTTAAAGGAAGAATACAGACCCGGGGATATCGTGATCGTCGATCAATTTATTGACCAAACGAAGAAAAGGGATTACACCTTCTTCGATAACGAAACGGTACACATAAGCATAGCAGAACCTTTTTGTAAGGACCTTGCGAAGATATTCTCCGATGCGGCGGAAGAGATGAAGATACGATATCACAAAAAAGGGACGTACGTATGCATCGAGGGTCCTCGGTTCTCAACAAAAGCGGAAAGCAACATGTTCAGGAATTTCGCCGACGTGATAGGAATGACCGTCGTTCCGGAATGTCAGTTATCACGGGAATTGGGAATGTGCTACTGCGGTCTGGCCACCGTGACGGATTACGACGTCTGGAAGGATGAACCCGTGGATATCCAGATGGTGCTCAGGACCATGAGCGAATGTCTCTCGAAGATAACAAAACTTCTGGAGATCGGACTGCCCCGGATACCTGAGAAAAGAGAATGCGTCTGCGCTGACGCCCCGAAGGACGCGGGCGTCTGATTCACTGCGATATCAGTTCCCTGTATGACGCTGGGTCCATCATCCCTTCGAGCTCTCCGGGATCGTTCAGTTTTATTATCGCGATCCATCCGTCGTCGTACGGCGACGAATTCACCGTTTCCGGAGAATCCCCGAGCAATGCGTTCGATCTGACCACTTTTCCGGACACCGGGGAATATATCGGCGCGACCGTCTTCACACTTTCCAAAGCTCCCATCTCGTCGCCCGCTTTCAATACCTTTCCTTCTTCCGGGACCTCCACGAACACAACGTCCCCGACCTCATGCTGCGCATGATCCGTTATTCCGATGACGGCCGTGCCGTCCTCCATCCTCTGTATCCATTCGTGCGTCTCCGTATAGAGCAGACCGCTGCGTACCTCTTCCATCCTGCCCACCTTTTTCGTACCGTATGCGTCCATAATTAAAAAACTATCATCATCGACACC
>WRKA01000017.1 GCA_009778265.1 Methanomassiliicoccaceae archaeon
GGGGGCCCCCCGCTCGCGCTTGGCTCCGAGAAGAACTGTTACATAGACGCGGACATCGGAGATGTCTGGGAGGAATACCGGCCGCTTGTCACCACGACGAAATTCGATAAACAGGGACGAGGCATCGCGAACATCAGATGGGTCACCGGGTACGGATCGGTGATACCGATGACCACTATACGTCACGTGATCATGCTCAGACGCGACCCTAAGGAAGGAACGGTCGTGACACTGGGGCCGAACGACGCATGGGAATATCTCAGTAAGAACGATCTGTGCAATCCCCATCAGATCGTCCGCAGCGACAGAAAGATGAGGTTACGGGAAAGGTTCTTCAGAAAATTCTTCGGCGATTCCGTCGTCACTCTGATAAACACAACGGGAACGCCGGACGAGACGCAGAGGATCATCCGCGATATCGTACTGAAATGATGCGGTATAATACTGTTTTTCGCACTCTTTCTTAGATAACAATATAAGTGTGTATCGAATTATTATACATAATGATGTCTCCGAACTCCGGTGACGGTGGATCTGATTGTGCTCCCGATCGCGGCGACCGACGCAGCTCTAAACATATGACGACTGCCATAGCCGTAGCTGTGGTCATGGTGGTCGCCGCCGTCGGATTTTATGTTTTCACCGATAAAAAGGATCCTACCGTCACACTGATGTCGGACGGCGAGAACGTCGGATCGCTGACCGTGAGCAAAGGCGGTTTCGTGGACATCGGCTGGCTGGAGGACACCGAATTAAGAATGTCGAAAAGCGGCCTGCATTTTGCCGGGTGGTATACGGACCCCTCGTTCGACGACAGATATATGTTCTATCTGCCGGCGAACAGATATCAGAAAGTAACGGATAATTTCAACCTTTACGCAAGCTGGAACGAACTCGATATGAAACTCATGTATCCGCTGGGACCTAGTCTCGGTGATAATACGGTATCGTGCGAATTCATTAACGTAACGTCCGATTTCACTCCATACACCACGACATGGACGATAACGGATGCGTTCAAGACCAGCGTACCGTCGACGCTGAGCGGTCCGCTGGGCAAACCGATAACCTTTACCGGTAACGGCGACGATATCACGTTCGGTCTCAGACCAGGAATGTATTATGTGACCATGTCCGCCGATCTCTTCGGCGAAGAAAAGACGGCCACGAGAACGGTCACCGTCAAAGGCGAGATAACACAGACGATCGAATGGACCTACAACTCGGTCAAGCAGTCGGTGAAGTACAGCTTCGACGTTGATGATTATATAAAATTCGCGAAGATGAACAGGGACCGTTATTTCAGGATACCGGAGATCTCCTCCTATGTCATCTGGGACCTGGAACCGATCAAGACGATCGCGAGCGAGCTCAAAGAGCTGATGAGTAAGATCCCGAATATGAACGTTCAGGACAGGATGAACTTCATAATGCTGTTCCTGGAACAGGGAAGATGGGTGGCCGATTCCGATTATTACTGGATCCGTGGAGTTCCGGGCCTTCATCCTTACAACTACTCCGTCGAATATTACAAATATCCGATAGAGGCGCTCTACGACTGGGCATTGTTCGATGGAACGGGGGACTGCGACTGTAAAGCGATCCTTGCCGCCGCCGTCGCCATCGCGTGCGGGTTCAACGACGTATCGGTATTGGTGCTCACGAATACCTCGGAGAACGAAGGACACGCGGTCGCCGGGATAAGGGACCCGAACTTCACACCCCACGATCCCCGGCTCGGATCCTTCATCTATGTGACGGAAGGATATTATGCATGCGACACCGGAGGCAGCTCCAAACAGGGGGAGAGCTTCGAACTCGGCGAACTCGACCTAAAATACGCGAGCCCGGGATGGCTGATACGGCCTTTCCCGGTATGGTGATAAATCCCGTCAAAAAAATCCCGTCCTCGTCCCGTAATCTATTAATCTTTTAATGTGTTGCGTCCTATATGGGCGTCAGGGAGGGTTCCAATAATTTTATCATAGGGGTCCTCGTCGGCGCCGCATCGATGCTTCCCGGGATAAGCGGCGGTGTGATCGCCGTCATTTTCAAGATATATGAAAGACTGATCTACGATGTGAATCACATAAGAACGAAGATAAGGGAGGACTTTTGGTTCCTGGCCGTCGTTCTTCTCGGTATCGTGGCGGGAATGATACTGTTCGTGTTCATTACCGACTACTTACTGAACACATGGTTCATCGCGACGATGTTCCTGTTCGTAGGACTGATAATAGGTCAGCTTCCCGAACTGGTGAGGATAACCAAAAAGGACGAGCCGACGAAGGCTGCGCACATCGTCTGGCTGATCGTCGGCCTTATCGTGATGACGCTGCTTCTGATACTCCACATATATTTCGGAGAAGGGGACGAGGGAGCGGTCATCGAAAGTACCGGAACTATCACGGGGATCGCGCTTGCGTTCGTGGTCGGCGCAATACTGGCGATCTCTAAGATAATACCGGGGATAAGCGGTTCGACGGTACTGCTGGCCATGGGACTTTACATCTGGATGCTGGATATAATAAAGAACATGGACCTTCTTTATCTGATACCGTTCGGCATCGGATTCGTGGCGGCGGTGTTCGGCGGCGCTAAATTAATGGGATATGTGCTCGAGAACTACCACCATCCGGTGTATTATTTCATTCTCGGGCTTACGGTCGGATCGATATTCGTGATAGCCGCCATGGCCGGTATCGGGAATGTTACGGACGTTCTCACCGGATGCGCCGCGGCTGTCGCCGG
>WRKA01000018.1 GCA_009778265.1 Methanomassiliicoccaceae archaeon
GGACCACAAGAAGAAAGTGAAAACTGTCCTGGAAGACATGGGATTCCAGACAGAGGTCAGATGAATATGAGGAAAAGTGAACTTATGAGAACCGAATTGATAGGATCGGATGTGGAAGTATTGTCTTCGAAATGCTACGCCGGGATATCCGGCGTCGTCATCGACGAGACGAAGAACACATTCATCATCCTCTCCGCCGGAACGGAGAAGATGATTCCGAAAAAAGGTAACGAGTTCGCTTTCACATATGAGGGCAGCAGATTCGTCATCAAAGGATCAGAGGTACTGCACCGGCCAGAGGACAGGATAAAGAAGGTTAGGTGAATTCAATGGCAGCAAAAGTTAAGGATATCGGAATAGACGTCATTCCTCCCGCAGGAGTATGCGAGGACGTGAACTGTCCGTTCCACGGAACGTTACCGGTCAGGGGACAGGTAATAGAGGGCACGGTCGTTTCAATAAAGATGGACAAGACCGCGGTCGTAGAGAGAAAATATCTGAAATATCAGAAGAAATACGAAAGATACGAAAAAAGGACCAGTAAGTACTCAGTTCACGCACCCGCATGCTTCGAATTGAAAGCGGGGGATCACGTGAAAGTGATGGAATGCCGTCCGTTAAGCAAGACCGTATCGTTCGTAGTGATAGAGAAGAGGTGAGAAGATGAAAGGGATAGCCGGAAATCAGACGAAAGGAGTACAGAACGGGTCCCGTCTTGACGTCGTGGACAACACGGGCGCCAAGGTCATCGAGATCATCACGGTACCGGGTTACAAAGGCGTCGCGAGACGCGTGCCGTCGGCGGGCGTCGGAGACCTCGTGATGGCGTCGGTGAAGAAAGGGACGCCGCAGATGAGAAGACAGATCGTTTACGCGGTCGTCGTAAGACAAAGGAGGCCGATGCGCCGTCCCGACGGAACGATGATCTTCTTCGAGGATAACGCCGCCGTGATAACCACGGAAACGGGAGAGACAAAAGGAACGGACATCAAAGGGCCCGTCGCGAGAGAAGCGGCAGAGAGATGGCCGCGTGTCGCGGCGACGGCGAATATGATAGTGTGAGGTGCATCGATGACAACAAAGAGCAGTAAGGCACGCGTGCAGAGGAAGAATCTATACAACGCACCGGCCCACAAGAGAAGCAGGAACGTATCGGCGCATCTGAGTTCCGAACTGAGAGAGAAATACGGGATAAGATCGGCGAGAGTATGCAAAGGCGACACCGTCGTCCTTATCCGCGGGAACGAGGACATCAGAGGGAACGAAGGCAAAGTGATGGACATCATAACCGAGGACGGTCGTGTGGTCGTTGACGGAATAACCGTGGATCAGGCGGACGGCACCTCGGTCGCAAGACCCGTACACGCATCGAATCTGGTGATAACGAAATTGGACCTTAAGGATGAGTGGAGAGCGGAGATACTCTCGAAGAACAGGGAGGGTAAGAAATGAGCACCCAGATGAAGAGGCTGGCCGCACCGAGGTCGTGGCCGCTGAAGAGGAAGATAACCGTTTGGGTCACCAAACAATCGCCGGGACCGCACGCGGTGGAAAAATCCATGCCCGCCGCCATAGTCCTCAGGGATATGCTGAAGGTGTGCGACACCGCGAAGGAAGCTAAAAGGATAATCGGTAACCGTGAGATTCTGATAGACGGAAGACCGCTGAGAAGCCATAAACATCCGATAGGGTTCATGGACGTTCTCTCGATACCGAAGATGAAGAAGAACTACAGGATGCTGCTTACCGATAAAGGTAAGCTCACGCTTATAGAGATCTCTGAATCGGAAGCCAAATGGAAACTGTGCAGGCTGCAGAACAAGACCTCGGTACGCGACGGAAAGTTCCAGCTGAACATGCACGACGGAAGGAACATCGTCCTTGATAAGAATAAATACAACACCGGCGACGTTCTCAAGATAGAGCTCAAGGATCAGAAGATAGATTCGTTATATCCTCTGGCCCCGGGTTCTCTGGCGATGATCGTCGAAGGCCCGCACGCGGGACAGACCGCAGTTATCGCAGAGTACGTCGAAACGAGAAGCTCTTCGCCGAACGTCGTTAAATTTGAGGACGGTACGGAAACGGTGAAAGGGAATGTTTTCGTCATAGGTGTGAAGACGTCAGCCATCAAATTACCGGAGGGCGGCATATTATGAACGCGATGAGACAGCCCCATGTAGAAAAGGTGGTAGTGAACATCGGAGTGGGCGAGGCCGGCGAAAGACTTGTGAAGGCGCAGAAGGTCATCGAGATGGTCACCGGTCAGAGATCGGTGCAGACCATATCGAAGACGATAAACCGCGACCTGGCGATACGCAAGGGTATGCCGCTCGGTTGTAAGGTCACGTTAAGAGGAGAGACGGCGGAGGACTTCCTCAACAAGGCGTTAGAGATAAGGGAGCACAGGATACCGATATACTCGTTCGACAAAGAAGGCAATATGTCCTTCGGCATCGCCGATTATACCGATTTCCCCGGAATGAAATACGATCCGGAGATCGGGATATTCGGTATGGACGTTTCCGTTGTGCTGAGGAGAATGGGTAACCGCGTGACACAACGTGCGATACTCAGAAGACGCATCCCGCCGATGCACCGCATGGACCGCGGCGAAGCGGTCGAGTACATGAAAGATAAGTTCGGCGTAGAGGTGGTCGAATGAAACCGAAAAAGGAATTCGGAAGGTCGAAAGGATGCACAAGGTGCGGCCGCAGAAGAGGGATCATCAGAAGGTACGGAATGCATCTCTGCCGTCAGTGCTT
>WRKA01000019.1 GCA_009778265.1 Methanomassiliicoccaceae archaeon
CCGCCATATCGTCCGCCAGCGCCTCGGCGCTGGTCAGGGACAGGATCGCGAACGTACGTCTCGGCATGACGATAAAGGTCGCCGCGGCGTCCGGCGCGGTGATCGGTTCGGTCATCGCGTTATTCGTACAGTCGGATGCTCTGACGCTGTCCTTCGCCTTCGTGATGATATACAGCGCCGTGTACATGTTCCTGAGACCGGAACGCCGGGTCCCGGATGACGAGGCGGAAGGAGAGGATGTGTTCGTATATCACGATCATAGGACGGAAAAGGATGTCCGGTACCGTGTCCGCAACATAAGGACGGGGATGGTGGGTTTCCTTGTCGGCGGTATAATATCGCCGCTTAGCGGAGTGGGGGGCGGGGCGATAAACGTACCTATCATGAACGTGCACATGAACATCCCGATGAAGGTCGCGACGGCGACGAGCAGCCTGATCATCGGCATAACCGCGTTCATGGGTGCCGTCGTCTATCTTCTGAACGGTGTGCTCGATGTGCAGACGGCATCTGTCGTGGTGATCGGTGCGTTCGCGGGATCGGAACTGGGAATAAGGATATTGCCGAAGATCGATACCGCCTCATTGAGGCGGTATTTCTCCGTCGTGCTGGTATTTTTAGCGATGGTCATGTTCCTGAAGGTGGGTGGTGTCCTTTGAATCTGGAAGAGAACACATCGTTCGTACTGAGATACGGTTCCCTTATCGGCATAATCATCGCCGCCGCCGGTCTGGCGGCAAGTCTCTTAGGCATCGGTCATTCCGACGGGATCATGACCGCCGGGATAACCATGATCGTGTTCACTCCGTTCGCCGGCATGCTCGTTTCGTTCGTAACGCTGTCGATGAACAGAGAGAAGAGATATGCATTATCGGCCGCGGCGCTCATTGCGATAACCGTTATCGGGATGCTCATAGCGTTCATATTGGAATGAACTTCTGATGCATCTCTATTTTTCACAGCACATTACGGACCAGTTCACACCGAATTTGTCATAGAAGGTACAGAAACACTCGCACCAGTCGGTAGCTTCCGGCCTTTCCGAGATCTTCCCGCCCTTGCTCAGTTCTTCGAAGAGGTCCTTCACTTCTTTCACGCTCTCGAGCAGAACGGATATCGATACGCCGCCGTTGCCGAGATCGCTCTTCCCCTCTCCGGGCGGCGTGTCCGACAATCCGATATGACCGTCCCCGAGATCGAGTTCGGCGTGAGATATGAGGTCCGCCTCTTTATAGACCTCCGCTTTGACGCCGAACGCCTTTTCGTAAAAAGCTATGGCCTCCACACAATTCCCGTTGAACTGCAGATACGGTGATATCTTCATGGTTAACGCCCAAAAGCTGATCGGTCCGCACGTATTTTTAATTTCTCATAAGCCTGCTCTGCCGTCGGAACTTCGACGGCCTACCTTTGATCTCTGCCTGACGGCGGCCGCGGAAAAAAGATCTGATACTGGATATCTGTATGTGGTGTTTGAGTGCGGGGGATGGGATCTACACCCGATCCCTGTCCTGTGCATCCTAAAAAAAGATCTTGATCCGACGTCCGAGCCGCTGAATGAAGGCGTGTCTGCATTCCTGTTCACGAACGCGTCCCTGTGAGACGTTCTGTGTATCGTCAGTATTCCTTCTTCCGGCATGTAACAAAGCGGTCATAAAAAGTATTATACAATTCATTTCTGAATGAAGAATCATAAGTAGTTAACTTACGAGTAGTTAACTTACGAGTTACCTAATATGCGAACGCAGAATTGATAAAAATGTATTGGGACATAGGCGAATATCTCAGCGACGAGACCTCGAAGTCATCATGGGGCGACTCTTTCATTGATGAGACCGCAAAATATATCCAGGAGAACCACCCGGACCTCAGAGGATTCACGCGCCGCGGGCTTTACCGTATGCGGCAATTCTATGAGACCTATAAAGGTAATGAATTTGTGTCATCACTGCTGACACAATTAAGCTGGACCAATCATCTGCAAATATTATCGGGCACTAAAAGCATTGAAGAGAAAGAGTTCTACATGGGTCTTTGCGTACGCGAAAGATACTCAACGCGTGAATTGGAACGGCAGATCAGAAGCGGATATTATGAAAGATACATGCTTTCGCCGCAGAAGATCGTCCCGGTGGGGCACCACGACGGGAGTATAAGATTGATTGACAGGTATGTGTTGGAGTTCCTAAACCTTCCGGAGGGATATACGGAAAGCGACCTTAAACGTGCGATCGTCCGGAATCTGAAGGATTTTGTTCTGGAGATCGGAAAGGATTTCACATTCGTCGGAGAGGAATACCGGGTTCAGGTCGGGAATTCGGATTTTTACGTGGATCTGTTATTCTATCATCGCGCACTGTCCTGTCTCGTCGCATTCGAACTGAAGATAGACAAGTTCCGTCCGGAGTACCTCGGAAAGATGAATTTCTACTTGGAAGCTCTCGACCATGAACTCAGGATCGTTCTCTTCATTTCAGATGCCTTTCGATCGATCTCATTTTTTCAATCGGATGATCCTGCCGTCCTCAGAACGCTCCAGACCGTGTTTTTCTAAGGTGTGAATCCCACTTAGGTTCAGGTGTTACAATGGGTGTGAGGGCAACTACGGTTTCAGTGCACGAAAATGGCGAAAAATCAATGAATAAGGCGAAAAATAAGATTTCGAAATTTTACTGTCTGGCTGAAGGTGTTGAGTGCAGGGGAAGGGATTTGAACCCTCGAACGCCTACGCGAATAGGCCCTGAACCTATCACCTTTGGCCAGGCTCGGTAACCCCTGC
>WRKA01000020.1 GCA_009778265.1 Methanomassiliicoccaceae archaeon
GGCTGCAGGAGGGGCTGTACGGCGAACGGATGTACAAGAACGTCGTCGCGGTAGGATTCGTCCCGTGTGTGTTG
Organism: Methanomassiliicoccaceae archaeon; assembly: GCA_009778265.1. Classification (GTDB taxonomy): domain Archaea; phylum Thermoplasmatota; class Thermoplasmata; order Methanomassiliicoccales; family Methanomethylophilaceae; genus Methanomicula. The sequence goes on from WRKA01000020.1 coordinate 75, forward strand.
GCGGTGCTCTGTTCCTTCATGGGCGGCGAGGACGGAGATTATTACAGGATGATGTCGATCGCATACATCGCCTCGATAGCGGTGGCCGCCGCCGACACGGTCGCAAGCGAGGTCGGCGTGAAAGATAAGAGGGTGTGGATGATCACAACGTTCAAGAGAGTGGAACCGGGAGTGGACGGCGGCGTTTCCGTGATGGGGACGGGGGTGGCGGTCGCCGCATCGTTCATAACGACGGCCATAGGCTGGATACTGATCTTCGGACGGGAATTCGATCTTTTCCTGTTCCTCATACCGGCGCTCGCCGGCGTGGCGGGATGTCTGGCCGACAGCGTCGTAGGTGCGACGCTCGAGACCAAAGGTTATGTGTCGAAGTACACTAACAACGCGATGACGGCGCTTTTCGGCGCATTATTGGCGTTCGCGGTGTACATGTTCTTCTTCTGATCTTGAAGATCGTGACCATCAAGGTCTCAATGACCATATTTATGGACATAATGAACACAAATATAACCATAATGACCATAATTATGACCATAAATAAATGACTTTAAATATATAAATGACATCTGTCAAACATGAAGATCAATACAAACATTCCTCTGAGAGAGTCGTCTTTCATCGAAGTAAAGGCGGCCGAAAAAGGACTGCCCGGATCCATATGGGAAACATATTCCGCATTCTGCAACACAAATGGAGGGACGATAGTCCTGGGTGTATCTGAAGATCCGGTGACCAAAGAATTGACGTACACCGGAGTGAAAGATACCGACTCAATGATAAAGAAATTCTGGGACACGATCAACGATCCGCTGAAGGTCAATTATGTAGCGCTGAACAACAACGATGTCAGAGTGGAAAACGCAGGAGGGAAGGAAATAATCATCATCGAGGTTCCTCGTGTAAATCGCAGGAACAGACCCGTGTTCATCAACAACAACCTGAATTCCGGAACATTCAGAAGAAATTTCGAAGGAGATTATCACTGTACGCTGCCTGAAATAAAAGAGATGATAAGGGACTCAGAGCCGAGAACATCTGACGCGCTGATCCTCGACGACATCGCTTTGAACAGTATCAACATCCCTACTCTCGAAAGCTACAGAGATTCGCTGAGAGCAAAAAGCGGAGGCCACCCATGGGTAAAATTGGATGATGAGGAGTTCATGGAACTCATAGGCGCCGCAGGATACGCAGCCGACGGAAAGTTGCATCCGACCAGAGCAGGCCTTCTTATGTTCGGAAAGGAGCATCGCATCACAAACGAATTTCCTTATTACTTCCTCGACTACAGAGAGAAGTATACGGCAGAAAGATGGTCTCATAGGATACATTCCCAATCGGGAATGTGGTCGGGGAACATATTCGATTTTTTCACAACAGTCATCGAGAGACTGTCGGTGATCGTCCCGTCGCCGTTCGAATTAGTGGGGTTCGTAAGAAAAGGAGAATCGGACGCGTTCGTGGCCGCCAGGGAGGCAGTGATGAATGCGCTGATCCATTCCGACTATTACATCGAGAGAGGATTGGTGATAGAAATGGTCCGTAATATAATGAAGGTATCCAATCCGGGAACATTCCGCATACCTATCGAGGAGGCGATAAAGGGAGGCATAAGCGATCCTAGGAACAGTCAGATCATGAAGATGTTCCTGCTGATAGGCCGCGCGGAGCATGTCGGGTCCGGGTTGTATAAGATCATAGAAACGGAACGCAGCGGTGCGATAAGCTATGCTAACATCGAAGAATCATATGATCCGTCGAGGGTTGTCGTGACTCTCGATTTCACGCAAGAAACAGAAAGAAGCGGTAGCGCAGCATCTGCTGTGATGGGCGCTCTGAGATCAGATAACACATTGACGATCCCCGCTCTCGCGGGCATCACCGGATTATCGGAAAAAACGGTCTCGAGAGCCTTGACAGAGTTGAAGGCGACAGGCAAGATCATACGTGTCGGGAACAGGAGGAGCGGTCATTGGGAGATCGGCACGGGGGTACGAAAAGATAACGGGAAGAAGGGTCAGTACGAGATCGGCACGTACGCGTTCGATGTGAAAAAGAAAAACGAATGAGGGGGCCCTTCCCCCTCGTTCAGAGTTTACAGAGTTTCTGTAAGCGGTCCCACTTGGCGTCGACATCCGCCTGCGCATTCTCCACCAGGTGCATCCACTTATCCTTCATCAGATGTTTGAATCTGCCCTGGGCGTTGAACCAGTCGGTGATCGGCTTCTTCTCCAATTTCCCGTCGGCGATCTTGGCGCTCTCCGCCGTCAGGCGGTAATTGCCGTTCTCAACCTCGTACAATGGCCAGACGCACGTCTCGACCGCAAGCTGCGCAAGGTTCACCGTATCGGAAGGATCCGTTCTCCATCCTCTCGGGCACGGCGATATCGCGTTAATGAACGACGGCCCGTCCGCTTCGAACCCTTTCCCGCACTTTGCGATCATATCGCGCCAGTTGTTCGGCGAGACCTGGGCCGCGTACGGTATGTTGTGATTCGCGACGATCATCGTCAGGTCCTTAGGATATACCGTTTTTCCGGGAACGACGGAACCCGCCGGGGACGTGGTCGTCGACGCGCCGATCCCGGTAGCTCCGGACCTCTGGATCCCTGTGTTCATGTACGCTTCATTGTTCAGGCACACGTACATCATCCTGTGCCCTCTTTCCAGCGCTCCGGAGAGTGCCTGGAATCCGATATCGTATGTCGCACCGTCCC
>WRKA01000021.1 GCA_009778265.1 Methanomassiliicoccaceae archaeon
GTCCCCAGGGAGTTAAGGGAGGCGTCGCTGGCGCTCGGCGCCAGCAAATGGGAGACCACGATGAAGGTCGTGATACCGGCGGCGTTCGGGGGCGTCGTCACAGGACTGATACTGAGCTTGGGAAGGGCGGCGGGTGAAACGGCACCGATAATGTTCACTGCCGCCGTGGTATTCAGATCCAGCATATCGTTATCGCTGCTGGACCCGGTGATGGCCCTTCCGTACCATCTGTACTTCCTGGCGTCGGAAGTTCCCGGGTCGGCGACGATGCAGTACGGGACCGCGCTGATACTGCTTTTGATGGTCCTGTTCATGTTCGGTCTCGCATCATTGGTAAGGTACAGATACAGTAAGAACATAAGGTGGTAAGATGACCGATCATGTGAATGTGATGGAAGTTGAAGGGTTCAATCTCTGGTACGGCGAGAAGCAGGCGTTGATCGATGTTGCGATGAACGTCCGGAACAATAAGATAACCGCGCTGATAGGGCCGTCCGGCTGCGGTAAGTCAACGCTGCTGAGATGCATGAACAGAATGAACGACCTTGTGGACGGATGCAGGGTCGAGGGAAAGATGACGTTCCACGGCCAGGACGTCTATTCCAAGGATACGGATGTGATGGCGCTGAGAAAACGCATCGGAATGATATTCCAGAAACCGAATCCTTTTCCGATGTCGATACGCGATAACATAACATACGGACCGAAGATACACGGCGTCACGAAACAGTCGGAACTCAACGAGATCGTCGAACGTTCACTGAAACAGGCGGTGCTCTGGGACGAGGTACATGAAAGACTGGATCAATCCGCCATGTCGCTGTCCGGAGGGCAGCAGCAGAGGCTGTGCATCGCAAGAGCATTGTCGGTAAATCCCGAAGTGATACTGATGGACGAACCCACGTCCGCGTTAGATCCGATAGCCACGTCGAAGATAGAGGACCTTGCTATAGAATTGGAAAAGGATTATACTGTCGTCATCGTTACACATAATATGCAGCAGGCTGCGAGAATAAGCGATTACACGGGTTTCATGTACCTCGGCAAGATGGTCGAATTCGACGTCACGGAGAACATATTCAACCAGCCGTCGGAAGAGCTGACGGAAAGGTACATCACGGGAAGGTTCGGGTGACATCATGAACCGACTGACGGCGGATATGATGTCGATGACCGAGTCGATAACGGAAATGGGGGAGCTTGTGGCGGAGATGCTTGAGAAATCGGTGGCCGCGTTAGTGAACTCGGACACGGAACTTGCGAACGAGGTCATAGGCAAGTACGATAAGGTCGCGTATCTGGAAACTCTGATAGAGGATGAGACGTTAAGGATCCTGATACTGTATCAGCCGATGGCCTCCGATATGAGGTTCACCGCCACGGCGCTGAAAATGATAACGTATCTGGAACGCATAGGAAAATACAGCCGGAACATCGCGAAAGCCGCTATTTATTTAAGGGACAGACCGACGACATACAGAATGAACGAGGTCTACGAGATGTGCGACGTAGCCGTGGAGATGGTAAGAGGCGTGATAACGGCGTTCGAGAGCAGGAACATAGAGAATCTTGAGAAGTATCACGAACTCGATGACAAACTTGATCATTACCGTGTCAATGTGATCGAGGACAATCTAAAATACATGGTGGACGACCCGACGTCGATAGAGGCGTACACATATTACATATCGGTCGCAAAATATCTCGAGCGCGTCGGGGACAACGCGTGCAAGATCGCCGAGAAGATAATCTACATGGTATCGGGAAAAAGGATGGAGATAGACCGCACTCCTTTAGGTCTGTGATACATTTCCCGCAAGTATCTTAACTTTCTTCACCGCGTCCTCTATACGGGTGAGGTCGCATTCCCTTTCGTCGTGTCTCAGCTTCAGCGCATCGGCGAACTCCTTCGATCTTTTAAGGAATTCTCCTCCTCCGTCATTGCCGCCGGTGTGTATGTACAAACATCTCTCATACGATTCGAAGAGCATCTTCAGGAACACGATCGGATCGGTGCCCTCGACGGAATCCAGATGGAACTCCTTGATCAGGCCCTCGGTCCCCGCTCTCCCCCATCCGGGCGACGAGAACCAGGTGCCCGTGCATATCTTCTTCTCTTCGTTGTAATCTTTCGCTCCGAGCAGGGCGCAGATGCAGTCGTCCCCCTCAAGCATCACCGTAGGCACGTCAACCGAATCCGGAAAGCCGCCGAGGGACTGGCATACCGCATAACCCAGCAGAACGGCATCCACCTTACCTTTGAGCGCATTCACTTTCTCGATCAGAATGGCGCGCATCTCATCGGAATATTCATGCAGAGCGAATTCCACGTATTCACGATGGACGAAATCGGGATCATCCTTGGTCAGAAGCTCTATCTCCGGCTCGAGTATGTCGCAGGCTACGATTCCGATCTTCATGCATCCGCCAACCGAAGATGATGTACAAATACGTTGTCTTATCCTTTTCAGAAGTTACGGATTTGATTTATATATATTCATGAATATGCGAAGATATGGCAATGGGTGAGATGTTCGGTTACGCCAAATGGTGGCTCGGATCGCTTTTCGGAAGTAAGGCGCCGTTGGTGAACACTCTCGTGATACACTACGGCTGCAACCTCAGATGCAAGCATTGCAGCATACACGGCAACAGCCTTCTGATAACGGGAAAGAACGAACTTTCGTACGGCGAGATAGTCGCGGATCTGGAACTGCAGTTCAAGAACGGTGCGCGGATAGCGTATTTCGAAGGCGGCGAGACCACCTTATGGAAGGACGGCGACAAAGACCTCGGCAGTATC
>WRKA01000022.1 GCA_009778265.1 Methanomassiliicoccaceae archaeon
ATACCCGCCCCTACGGAGCCGGTCGTGATCGGATCGTCCGTAACAACGGGAGAGAAGAAACATGTTATGTGGCCGGGACAGAACGCTCTGGTCATTTCTCGGAACACACGTCCAATATCGAATCCGCGACGTTCGCCTTCGGTCCCGAGATGTCCTTCGCTTCGTTCTTCCGTATTATGATGACGTTGGACGATGTCTTTCCGGCAGCGTCTATATCGTTCGCGACGATCGCTTCGAGATCGTACTTCTCCATCCTTTTCTTCGCTTTTGCGATCAGTGTGTCGCGATCCAGTCCGGACTCCGCTTTGAATCCTATCACCTTATCGCATCTGGCGCGTATCTCCGGCAGCGCTTTAGGAACGGGGACCAGTTCCATCTTTATCGGTTCGTCGCTCGGTATCTTTCCCTTTTTCACCTTCACGGACGCGAAATCGGCAAGCGCCGCCGGAACTATTACCACATCGTGTCCGATCTTTTTGATCATCTTCATAAGATCGGCGACGGTCTCGAACCTCTTCACCGGTATGTGGTCCGGTAACGGAACGCTGCATCCTCCCATCCACAGGTCCACGGATGCGCCCCTTTCGAACGCGCGTTCAGCGATATGAACCGCCATCAGCCCCGTGGAACGGTTGGTGATCATGCGCATCGAATCTATCGGTTCCTCGCTACGTCCTCCGATCACCAGTATCTTCTTCCCTTTGAGATCGTTCTTCGACATCAGTTTGAATATCCATGCGATAACTTGTTCTTTGGACACCACTTTCGCCCTCAGATCCACGATATCGGGGCCGAGGAACATAACGCCGTCATTCTTCAGCAACTCGATATTCCTCTGAACGGCGGGATTCCTGAACATGGAATCGTGCATCGCCGGCGCTATGACGATGGGGACGCGGGACCCCATCGCGACCGTCGCCATTGTCGTCACCGGCGTATCGTCAATGCCCTGGGCGATCTTCGATATCGTGTTCGCGGTAGCGGGATAAATAAGAAAGAGATCGGCGACGCTCCCGTCGCCAAGCAGCGACACGTGTTCCGCCTGTCCTGTTATCTTTGTGATCGGCCGGATACCCGAAGCGAATTCTAACGATGACGGGGTGACGATACCCTGTGCGCTGTCCGACATCACGGGTATCACCTTCGCACCGTGACGTATCAATTCGCGTATGGTGGCGAAGCACTCGACGGCGGCGACGCTTCCCGTGATGCCGATGATAATGGTCTTTCCTCTAAGTTTGCTGCTCTTTGTACAGAATATCTCTTCCGAAGGATGCATTTTAACCCATATTGTATTTCAGTTCCGTTATTTACTCTTTCGCGAAACGGTCTCGGAAATATGTTTCATCGTCTCGACGAGGACCTCTTCCTTTGTTCTCGAAGCGTCCATCACCTTAAAACGGTCCTTCTCCGCTATGACGAGATAATTCTTCCTTACTTCCTTCAGATATTCGAGGCGCTCGAATTTGCTCACCTCTCCTCTCGGCGCTATACGTTCAAGACCGATCTCCGGATCTATGTCGAACAGCAGCGTGAGGTCCGGTCTTATGATCACGCCTGTGTGAATGTCCGTAAGCCATCGTATGTCCGCGGAGCGTCCGTTGAGATTTGCGGATTGATATGCCAGCGTTGACGCGTAATACCGGTCGCACAGCACTATTCTTCCGTCCTCCATCCATTCTTTTATCTGCTGGGTATGCTGTGCGCGATCGGCGGCGAACAGCAGCGCCTCCGCTTCCGCGGTAACGTCGGGCGAAGACCTTATGAGCATGCCTATCTCGCTTTTCGTCGGTTCCGCGGTCACTGCGACGTTATGATCCTTTTCAAGCTCTGAGGCAACGCCGGCCATGCAAGATGACTTTCCGGAACCGTCGATCCCTTCGAAAACGATGAAGACGCCTTTTCTCATATCTTACCTCTTGTTCTGAGATAACGCGAACTGAGTATTGAGTCCTTCGCCGCTTTCGTCTCGTCTATGCGCGACGCCGCGGAATTATATGGTGCGTTCATAACGGTCTCCGGATCTTCGTTCGCAATGCCGATGAGCACTTCGGCCATCCTGTCCAGGTCGTCCATCGAACAGTCCTCCGTGGGTTCGAACATCAGCGCTTCGTCCACAAGCATCGGGAAATATACCGTCGGGGGATGGATGCCGTGGTCTATCAGCCTTTTTGCAACATCCAGCGCCCTTATCCCCTTATCTTTCTTCAACCGTGAAGCGCTTGCCACGAATTCGTGTTTCTTCAGGTCGCCGAACGGTATGTCGTATACTCCTTTGATACATTCTTTCAGATAATTAGAATTGAGCACCGCCCTCTCCGTCGCCTCTTTCAGACCGTCCGACCCCATTCTCAGGATGTACGCATATCCTCTGAGAACGACGTTCAGGTTGCCGTAGAAGGCTCTCACCTTTCCGATGCTGAGTTCTCCGTTATCCGCGAATGTATATTTGCTGCCGGTCTTTTTTATCACGGGCGAGGGAAGGTACGGAGCGAGTTTCTTCTTCACGCCCACCGGGCCGGAACCCGGGCCGCCGCCGCCGTGCGGCGCCGCGAACGTTTTGTGAATGTTGAAATGAACGACATCGAAATCCATATCGCCGGGCGTGGTCACGCCCATGATCGCGTTGAGATTTGCGCCGTCGTAGTACATCAGCGCACCGACGTCGTGCATCGCTTTTGCGATCTCTTTGATATTCTTATCGAATATGCCCAGAGTGTTCGGGTTCGTTAGCATGAAGGCCGCCGTTCTGTTCGACGCCGCCGCTTTCAGTGCCTCGATATCAACGGAACCGTCGGGCGCCGACGGTATCTCGATCACCTTATA
>WRKA01000023.1 GCA_009778265.1 Methanomassiliicoccaceae archaeon
TCAAATCTCGCCCTGTCCACTAAAATTACCGGTTCTGAGAAAATTTGCGACCCTGATCCGCATCGAGATCCGCGGCGGCCGCGAGTTCGGATCTCGCCCTTGTCCGCTCATGATCACAGATCGACGCGGTACGTCATACGGACCCGAGATCCCCCAGTTTTATGTATCCCGCACCTAACAATTTAGAAAGACGCAGCGCGAAATTAACGCGTCCGGCGAACAATCCGGAATCAACGACCATCCATTCCGTTCTCGGGATGTTCATCGTAGCCGTTATCTTCTTCAGTTCAGCCCACGGTTCTCCTTCTATTACGGGATCGGTCGCCTCACCGTCCGTCATCAGGATCACGAAACATCTTTCGTCCGCATTCTTTCTCAGATAGCTGAGAAGATATTCCCTTATCAAAAGCAGCGCGGCACCCAAAGGAGTGCCTCCGCCGGTCTCGGTATTTTCCAAGGTATCGCATATCCCTTCAACTGAACGCGTGAAAGGGACCGAGATCTTCACATCGTATGTTCTGAACGTAAGCAGCGCCACTTTGTCTCTTCGCACGTAGTTATCCATCAGCATTCCTTTGATCCCGTCCTTGATCTCCTCCATCATCCCGCACTTGACCAAAGAACCGCTGAGGTCCACCGCAAAGAGAAATGAACACGGGTCCTTTCTTTCACGTATCTTCTCTCTCACGTCCTGTTTTTCAATGGATATGCTCAATCCCTTGTCGGAACGGGACCGCTGGTACGGCGCGGCCGCTCGTACGGTAGCATCGAACGCGACGTCAGTAACTCTCCCCTCCGGTATCGACGAACCTCTGTATCTTCCCTTTCTTTCTTTTTCAGTTCTGCGTTCCCTTCTGACAGTTTTTCCGGCTATTCTGCCGAGACGTATCGCTTCGATCTCGTCCATATCTTTCAGTTCTTCTTTCACCGAACCGATTATCTCCGCCACCGTGCCGAGGCCCTCCGTTCTTACGGCCGGCTTATCCGAGGGAACGGTTCCGTATCCTTCACTCGCGTTCGCGGGGGCGGCCTTGTTGTCAATGGGTTTCGGTGCCGGCGTTATGACCGTGTCCTCAGATTCATCCTCATCCGGCACGTCCTTCGGAAGCATACTGCGTCTTTCCTTTTCAGTATCATGTCGTCTGTGCAGAAGGCACATCACCCCCGCGTTCCTGATGTCCTCGCCTGAGACCTCGATACGTTCATCCAGGGCGGCGAGCGCCTTCGAAACTCTCGCCATGGAAATATCGGCGCGATGTCCCTTCACTCCGAGACCGAGGCACACGCGGGATATCTTCTTCAGGTCCGGTCCGGCGATCGTCACGTTATCCAGAATGTTCCTCGCATTCTGTATCCGTCTCACCACATTCTCGTCTGCGGCGGAATATCTTTCCGCAAATCCTTTCGGATCCGAGTCGAACTCCAGATTCGAGAATATCAGAGCCTCTCTTTCCGTTGCGTCGGCGATCGGATACGATTGGACGCAGATATCGAACCTGTCCGCTGTGCCGTCCGATATTTCCTGCTCGGCGGGGTCCATCGTCGCTATGACCGTAGTATCGAGCTCATATTCCGCCGACACCCCTTCTCTTTCCACTTTAACTTTTCCCGATCCGACGCAACCCATCAGGTTGCCGAGGATCTTCGGCTCGAACAAATTGACGTTATCCAGATACAATATATTACGGTCGGCGTTCTGAAGGATCCCTTCCTTTACTATTGTTTTACCGGACAGAATAGCATTCTCGATGTCGAGCCCGCCGAATAGCTGTTCGTCGGTCACGTTCTGAGGAACGTTGATTATCTTTTTATCGGGAAGCAGGTCGACGAAAGACCTTACAAGAACGCTCTTCGCGGTGCCCGCCGGCCCTTTGATGAGAACGCTCAGGCCGCCGTCCACCGCGGCGCACATTAACGCCTTTTTAACATCCTCCATGCCGCTGACCGCGGAAAAAGGAAAACTCCGTCTCAAAGGTTCCGAAGGCATGTTCCCGGTTCTCTGTGTCTGTTGGATATAAAGCGGGACCGGGGCGGTCCCGATAGATCATGAGGTCACTTTTTAGCGGGTTCCCATTTGCATCTCACAGGCGAGATGATGGACCCGTCCTTTTTCAGTTCGCTGAAGGCCTTATCCACTTCCTTTCTGTCGGCGCCCAACGCTTTCTCGACATCTCCGGCACTCATCGGTTTTCCTTTCTCCTTCATTACTTTCAGAACGTCGTCATTGATCGTCACATGATCACCGAGTGATGTGTATCGCATAGGGAATAATATATTTTTCAGAGGTACGGTACTTAAATTTTCATACCGATGAACGCTAAATATCTAAACGATAAGCGCAATGACGGCGGTGAGGTTTGTAAGATGGCATCAAAACCGTTCAAACTGCAGCTTGTGGAAACGTTCGCCACGCTCATGACGGCGGCCTTCGGAATGGTCGCCGCATTGGCGTGGAACGAAGCGATCAAGACCCTGATAGGAAAATTCTTCACGGGCGGAGATCAGCTCGTCCCGATGATCGTCTATGCGATAATCGTCACCATAGTCGCGGTGATATGCATACTGTTCATAGCAAGGACGCTGGGAAAGCTGAAGGACTCGCTCGCCGAGGAAGAAGAGAAGAAATAACGGAAACGATCTTCGGGGCAAAGAGTATGGGTATTCATACTCACCTTTCCAATTTTTCACTTTTTTTATTCCTTGTATATAATTACAACCTACTACTTTAAGTATTATCGAACGGTTCGAACCCGTACGGAGTAATAAGTTTGGCTTTAACTTACAAGAATTCCTCGCCCAGCATACCCGGCTCTGCCGCGGCTCAGAAAAAGACCA
>WRKA01000024.1 GCA_009778265.1 Methanomassiliicoccaceae archaeon
GCGGAATGCGATTCCGCGAACAATGCGGATTCCTCAAGGAACGGATATCTCGCCGCACGTAAAGCGTCCATATGCGATGTTAACGGCACACAATATAATAATTCATTCCAATCCTTATACAACAACAATCAGTAAAACGGCCATGACATAAGTCTGTCACTATCAAACATCGTTTCGTTCGAGGGTCTTTGTTATGTCTCAATGGCAATTTGTGCAACGCGCGTTGCACAATTTCAACATCGGGATATGTTGAAGGGAATTATGCCACATATTTCATGTTGCAGATTGAGAGCAATGTTACACTTCGTCTATGTTCCAGGTTATGCCACTACATGATATAGCTCATCCTCGTCGGCATGAGCTCTTCGTTCTTTTCGGGATCGTTTCCTGTATATTTTTCCACTTTCGCGATGCCGCGGAGGCTTAATTCGCAGAATTCTTCATAGGAGATGTTCCATTCGTCCATTATGTCCTCGATGAACTGAGAGGGCAGGAGCACCGCACGCGCCTCTCTGAATTCCAGTCCGACCTCGTTCTGAAGACGTAATATCGCCTCTTCGTATTCCTTCTCATCAACGATGGACGGGATAGGCCATTCGGTCTTCTTATCGCCGTTCTGATCCATCGGCTTCAGATAACCTTTCGGCAGAATTGAGGACATGCTATCAAAGTACACTTTTGTGTATTTAATTTTGTTCATCCTTTGATTCCAGCTCATTCAGGCGGTCCTTTGCCGTTTTCGGACTCAGTTCCTTTATGACCAGATCGCTGATATGAGAGTCTTTGAAATTTTTTGTCACGGCATCTTTCGCTTCTTTTCCTTTGAGACCTTCACTTCCCTCCTCTGCCGTTCCTGTGACCAGTTCACGATCCTCTTTGATCTTGACAAAAGCCTCCTCTTTGCTCGCGGCCACTCTGTTATGATACGAAGGGACCTTCGGATCCTTGTATGGCGAATGCCGCGCCAAAGTTTCCAAGACGGTTGCCGCTTCTTCGAGCGAACGATCGTCTTTATGCATCATTATCACCGAATCGCTCTCACTGCGTGACCTTATTAGAATGTCTTGCCTGTCATCATCCACCATTCTCGAATGGTGGATCAATTCGTGGAGGAACAATTCGCTCTCGATACATCTGGGATCAACAATTATCTTATATGATCCGCCGTCACTCTTGCCGAGGTAGATCGCGGCGATATTTTTTTCTATTTCCCGCACAATTATTTTCATGTTACCTTTCTCGACTAGGGCTTTTTGCTCCTCGTTCGTGAATGTTCTTTCAATGACCCCGTATATTTTTATCGCTTGTTCCGGGGTTCCGACGACATCGATCCTGTCTCGGATATCGGAAGCGTCCGTGTCACTGATGTCTTTGTTTCCGAATTCTCTATATCTTTCGTCCATGAATGAAAAAAGACCGCTTAGTTTATGAAAGTGCAATATTACAGTTATACTTCGACCGATTACTGTTGCGCATCCGGCCCGAACGTAACGATGTCTGTCAGACGGTCAACAACCGCCGAATCGTCGATCACATCGCGAAGATCATCCGCACATCTCAGCGGCCTTGCCACCATTATCTTAGCGGCCCTTTTCTTTCCTATTCCCGGCAACGAAGAGATGGCGGCCATGCTCGCTTTGTTCATCGGGAAAGGATACTCGATCCCTGTTATAGAACGGAATCCGTGTTCCGTAACGATGACGTCACAGAAACGGTCCGTTTCCGTTCTGTACGGTATTCCGATAAGCAGAGGATAAGAACCGATCTGCCTTCCGAACGTAATACCATTATCAACGATCTCCAGGTAGACGTTCTTCAGGACGGTACCGGAAGGAACGATCCTTCTAAGCATCGGAGCGTCGATATCCTCGCGTACGGTCTTCTTGTACCCTTTGAATCTGTTATGATCCACTTTCACATCGAACTCTCTTCTGACCGGGAGTACCTGGCGGATGTTTATCCTTCTTACCATCAAGTTCTCCGATAACACTTTTCTCAAAAAGTCTATGTTCAATTCATATGTTCCAGGAGTTTCACCATCAAGTCCGGCTATGAGATTCAGTCCGGGAAGCAGTTTTGGCATACCGTTCTCCCCTCTTTCCGAACCTATGCGGTTTATCATTCGGATCGCGTCGATCACTTGTTCCGGATAAGAATTGAGGTTGTTCATTTTTATAACATTAGGATCGGCGCTCTCCATTCCCAATGCCAGTACGTTACCCGGAGTGCAGCATTCCGTCAGCGTTCTAAGTATCTCTTCCGATTCATCGGGATGTTCCGCTATCACCGCAGGGTTTGCGTTATCGACGTGAAGAACATCGAATCTCATCTCGCGCAGAGGTCCGAACAATTCATTTACTTTATCCGGCTTAGGTTTAGGTATTCCTAAATAATCCTCGGAACCGTACGATACGATACAGGTCTGCCCTCCGATCCGTATGTTCCTTACTCCGAATTCTTTTAATTTTTCGGTCTCGTCCAAAATGTCGGAAGGGGAACGCATGAGCGGTCTTCCCTTCAGCGGTTCGATGCAGTACGAACACCCGCCGCTCATATACCGATGACAGCCCCTGTACGTTTCCACTTCCGCTATCAGCGGCAGCGGGTGGTCCTGGTGCTGTTTCACGATCTCGGCGCCGAGCAGCATCCATCTGTTCCATTCTTCCAGTGTTCTTAGACGCTCGTCCACCTCCTTTCCGATCATCCCGTCGTATAACGACGCCGCAAGATCCGTTCTTATCTGGAAATCGAATCCTTCCGCGATCTCCGATGATGCGGAAGAACCGCCGATCAGTTTCCAGCCGCTGAGCTTCGGAAGTATCTCAGTTATCTCATTGG
>WRKA01000025.1 GCA_009778265.1 Methanomassiliicoccaceae archaeon
GAGGGGGGTTAATTGGCGCTGCCGAGACAGGTGCTGCTCAAAAGACTGGCGAACGAACTGGAAAGATGTTCCGGGTACATCGGGTCGGACATACGTTTCAATATCGACGAAGCGGAATTTCCTATTGAGATGACAGTAAGCATGACCAACGTGCCCGCATATGCGAAGATCGACGGCAAAGTGGTAATGATAAGGGACCACGTTTATAAATTGATAATAACCGACGAATATCCGTACGAGAAGCCGAGGGCGAGATGGATATCGCCGATATTCCATCCCAACATCATGCCTCCGGAGGACGGCGGCTACGTATGCATAAAACTGCTGGACAGATGGTCGTTCGGTTCTTCGCTTCTTTCGTTCATGAAGGCCGTGGAACATTTAGTGGAAAATCCGAACTCGCTGAACCCCTTCGGAATGGACCTCTGCATCGAATCATCCAAATTCTACTTAGAGAACGGGGCAAAGATAAATGCGTCCGTAACCTTTGGGGGACAGTGATGCCCCGCATCACACAGCACACGGAGGCAAGGGTCACGGACCGGAAAAGGATGGTGAACGCAGACATCTTTTTTTCCGAATCGGCGGTATGCGATATAATAGCGCATGCGGACAAAGGCGCTTCGGAGAACGCCGAGGTGATGGGGCTGCTGGCGGGGCGCGTTCACAGAGACGAGAAGGGAACATACGCGGTAGTGGAGAGAACGGTCACGTCCGGTCTGCTCTCGGATGCGGTGAGCGTAAGATTCGATCATTCGGACATGGGGACGCTGTTCGACGCCCTCGACGATCTCGATTTCGAGTATGTCATCGTGGGATGGTACCACTCTCATCTCGGAATAGGATGTTTCATGTCCGATACGGACGCGGCCACACACGGGTCCGCGTTCAGCGACGATACCGGATTCGCCTTGGTCATAGACCCGATAAGAGAAGAACTGAAAGTTTTCAAAAGTTCGAAGGACGGACCGAAGGAAGCGTCGATGGTCATCATGGACGATCATACCCAGATGGCGTGACGTCTCCTCATATCCGATTCCGTTACGTTGAGTTTTTCCATTATCGCGGGTACGATACTGTCAAAGAACAGATTGGAAGATTCTTCGAATATCGTTCCCAGGGGAGCATTCACCGCCTTATCCTTATCTTTCACCGACGGAAGATGTATCACCACGTCGGACACCACCGCCATCTTGCTGTCGGGGTTGGCGGTGACGGATACCACCTTTGAACCGATACGTTTCGCGATGTTCGCGGTCTGTACGCCGGACATGGTCTGACCGGTGTTCGATATCAGTATCGTAAGGTCCTCCTTTCTGATTATCGGGGTGGTCATATCGCCGACGAAATGCACATCGAGTCCCAACTGCACCAAACGGACGCAGAAGAACTGTCCGGACAGTCCGGACCTTCCGGAACCGTAAATGAACACGGTCTTTGATGAGATAATGAGATCGATCAGTTTTTCCACCGCGTCCGGATCGACGGACGTGACCGATCTTTTTACAGCCTCGACGATGTAATCCAGCGAGGACATCATTCTTCCTCGTCTTCCGAAACGGCCGCCGCCGCCTCATCCTTCTTCTTGGCGCGCATCGCCTTTACCACCCTTTTCGTAAGGACGCGTTCGTGTATCACTTTCATGTACATGGCGTCATGCTCGAGTAGCGGAGAACCGGATATCACTGTAACGTCGTGTCTCAGATCGATGAGCGCCTCTCCGAGCGGTTCGAATTTCAGGTCGCCCTTCTTTATCGGCATCAGTCTTTTTTCGTTGCCGTTGTTGTGGTCCACTCCCGAGAACAGCGTATGCATGCCGTTCTTGCAATACGGTTCCACGCGTTCAAGAAGATTCTTGAACTCGGCCGCCGTCAGAAGCGAGCCGTTCGTCCTTGCGTGATAATGAGGGAAATTGATCACGGGAACGACGCCGTCCACAGAATCACAGAGTTCGAGGACCTGTTCGAGCGAGCCGAACGCTTCCTGGCGTCCCGTCAGCTCTATGCCGAGATCGGTCTTTATGCCGACGTCCTTCCACCATCCCATTATATCGGCAACGTTGCAGTAGATGTTCTCGTTCGTCTCTTCGGTGTTCCCCATATCGTTATAGAGCCCGAGATTCGTGACGACAACGTCACCTCCGAGCGCGTTCGTTATTATCCCCGCGTGTCTGATGTTGTTCAGACATCTTTCCGTAAGTTCGTTATTGCTTCCGAGGTCCATGTAGTACGGAGTGTGAAGCGATATCTCAACATCAAGCCTTCTGGCCATCGCGCCTATCGGGACCAGCGAACCATAGGATTCGGCGATGCCGGATGCCATTATGACCAGGATGTCCTCGTCATGGATCGGTTCTTTGGGATCGCATATCGGGACGTTGTCCCGTATAAGTTCGACGGCAAGGCCGTCCTTGAGGTCCCTTATGCACATCCCTATCTCTTCCTCTTCCGGATAGCGTTCTATCGTCCCCGCCCTGACCATCGGTATCTCGATCGCCGTCAGACCCAGATTATGCACATCCTCGATACCATCTTTCAGCGTACGACCTTTACACGACAACGGGATTCCTGCGGGACCGAACCTTATCATTTGTGCACCTCTTCACGACCGGACTGATAGACCCAAACTTCGGGATACTATATACTTATATGCCCGCACACCTTCCTTACTTCTCCGGAGACGGATATTGAACGGAAAAATATCCTCTATATCATCACGGCCGGGATATTCGCTGCGTCCTTGCGCACACATAATTATTGGGAAGATGCGTGCACGATATCTTTATAAATAACCTGTCCTATTGGAGCGTTCACCCGATGTCGGGAGAGTCAGAACTATGAAGAGAATCTTCAAAACAGATCCGAACCT
>WRKA01000026.1 GCA_009778265.1 Methanomassiliicoccaceae archaeon
GCAAACATCGTGTGTGATTGGCGTTCCCGACGAGATAAAGGTGCAGTCGGTGAAAGCGTATGTGGTCCTGAAGGACGGCATAAAAAGGGATGAGCAGACGGTACAGAGCATCCTGCTGCACTGTAAGGACAACATCGTAAGATATGCCGTTCCTTCGGAGATAGAGTTCATAGGCGAACTGCCCAGGACCAAAGTGGGTAAGGTTGCGTACAGGGAACTGGAAGAACTCGAAGAGAGCAGAAAACGCGCTTCGGGACAGAGTACCTGATACAAAAATATTAGGAATACCTAAATCTTTATATCTCAGTTCATCGTTCATACACACATGGTAACGGGGAACCGTGAGGACTATCTGCTCCGCATCCTCAGATTGACGGAAGCGGAGGGCGTTGCGAAAACGACGGACATAGCGGCGCTGATGAACGTCTCGGCGGCGTCGGTGACGGAGATGCTGAGAGTTCTGGCACAGGATGGTCTGATAATCTACAAAAAATACAGAGGGGTGTCGCTCACACCGGAAGGGATGGCGATGGCCAAGCGCATAAGCGACAAACATCAGATCGCGGAACGTTTTCTTATGGATGTCCTAAATAAGGACCAGGGGGCGGCGCACGAGGAAGCCTGCAAGATGGAACACATCCTTTCCGACGAGTCGGCGAAGAACATGTGCCGCATAATCGGCGCCGCGGAGGTGACGGAATGCGATGTGTGCGGTTCCGACTGTCTGAAGAACAGATCGGGCGTGCAGCTGAACAGGCTGCCCGTCGGAGGGGAGAGAAAGATATCGTATCTCAAATGCGACGATCACGAAAAGATAAGAAAACTGATCGCCATAGGTTTCGTACCCGGACGTTCGATCTCGCTGGTCAGCAGGACCACCAACAACGGACCGATCATCTTCAGGATGGGCGAATCCAACATAGCATTGGACCAGGACCTTGCGTCGCTTGTGTTCGTGGACACCGAGTGATATAATGAAAGAGATGCAGGTGACGCTCGTCGGCCAGCCGAACGCAGGGAAATCGTCGCTGTTCACCAGGATGACCGGCGTAGGGGTCATAATATCCAATTATGCCGGAACTACCGTCGAATTCGAAGAGGCCACGGTAACAAGGAACAGCGTCAGCATACACGTGCACGATCTTCCGGGAACGCATTCGTTATCCGGGAACACCGATGACGAACGCATCGTATTGGACGCGCTGATAAAAGATGCCGGGGACGCTGTGATCGTGGTCGCGGACGCGTCGAACATCGAAGGCAGCATCGTTCTCTGTTTCGAAGTTATGGAACTCGGCCTTCCGACGATACTCGCGCTGAACAAGTTCGATCTGGCCGTGAAGAAATTCGATACCGATATCGAGAGGATGAGGGACATCCTCGGAATTCCGGTTGTTCCGGTATCCGCGAGATCGGCGATGGGTGTGGACGATCTTCTTGACGAGGTCATATCATACGAGAACAAAAGAACAGATTTCAAGGTAAGATACGACAGCCACATCGAACGCTATCTTAAGACACTGACATCGGTCGGCGACATCGAAGGGCTTGATAAAAGAGGTGTGGCGGTGAAGCTTCTGGAAAGGGATGCGGCGATATCATCTCTCGTATCGGAGGAGGAAAGGGACGCCGCGGATAAGATGGCGAAGGAGTTCGAGATCACGCACGGAGAATCGGTGAACGTGCATATCGCAAGGGACCGTTACGGACAGGCCGGTGTGATCAAGGACGAGGTGCAGAAGAAAACGTTACGCGAACGTACGTTCTCTGAAAAACTGTCGGACGTGACGACGGCGCCGGTCACCGGCATCCCGATACTGATCGGAGTGATGTTCGTCACGTTCCTTGCCTTCATCGTTATATCCGGGGTCCTCGAGAGCATCATACAGGATGCGTACGGAAGGTTCGCGGGCGGCGTACTGTCCGATCTCGGCGAAAGATACGGCGGAGAGCTCGGAAAAGCTATTATGACGGGGATCGACGGAAGCATCAGGGCGATACTGACGCTGGTGATACCGTTCATAATGCTGTTCTACGTTATATTGGGGATACTGGAGGATTCCGGTTACCTTCCCAGAGCGGTGGTGCTTCTTGACCGCACAATGCACTCTCTCGGCCTTCACGGCGGTGCGTTCATACCGATGATGGTGGGTATCGGATGCAACGTTCCCGCCATACTGGCGACGAGGGTGATCGCATCGAAGAGAGAAAGGCTCATTCTCAGCACGATCATCGTCATGGCCGTTCCGTGTTCGGCGCAATTGGCGATAATAATGGGGGCCACGGGAAAATACGCCGGACTGCTGGCCGCATTCTCTATATTCGTGGTATTATTGGCGATGATATTCCTCATCGGCATACTGATGAACAAGTGGATGAGATACGAACCGACGAGCCTGGCGATGGAGATACCCGATCTTTCTATGCCGTCCGCCAAGAACGTTCTGTTCAAGACATGGAACAGATGCAAGGATTTCTTTCTGCTTGCGTTCCCGCTGCTTGTGATAGGCAGCATAATACTCGAGATCCTGCTTGTCTATAACATATTGGATGCGATCGTCGGACCCTTCTCATTCATGACCGTGACGATGCTCGGTCTTCCCTCGATAGTGATAATAGCGTTCGTCATGGGCATCGTGAGGAAAGAGATGGCGCTGGGCATGCTGATCATACTTGCGATGCAGCAGGGTCTCGAATTAACGGATTTCATGTCCCCGGACCAGTTCCTTGTGTTCGGACTGGTGATGGCGATATATATCCCGTGCCTGGCGACGATGGCCGTTCTCTGGAAAGAGTTCGGATTGAGAAATACGGTAATGATATGCGGCACGTCGCTTATCGTCGCTTTATTCATAGGAACGGCGTTCAACGCGATACTGTC
>WRKA01000027.1 GCA_009778265.1 Methanomassiliicoccaceae archaeon
TACGGAGTAATAAGTTTGGCTTTAACTTACAAGAATTCCTCGCCCAGCATACCCGGCTCTGCCGCGGCTCAGAAAAAGACCAAAACAAAACGTAAAGAAGCATCCAAAAGACAGTCCATGCTCAATACCAACAGAATGGCTCCGTTCAAGTACGATATGAACGAGATATTGTCGGCGACATCGATGGACGCATCCGTAGCATCATCATTTCTGGCATCTATCGTCGCCAAAGCCTCGAGAGTTTCAACGAGGGACGCTAAGGATTACGCAAAGACGTTCGTAGAATCCGGAGAACTTACGAAAGAGGAATACGACCGCATCTGCAGGCTTATGGACAGATACAGCAAATTCAGGTAAGTTTAAAATGAGATGGACCGAGTGTTCCGCAGGACGCATTTTCATCCTGAGACTGGAAGAAGGAGAGATACTGCATGAGGCGGTGGAATCCTTCTGCTTAAAAAATAATATTGATGCGGCGGCCGTGACGGCAACGGGAGGGGCGGACAAAGGTTCAAAACTCGTGGTCGGACCGGAGATGCCGTTATCGTCGCCCGTCGTTCCGTTATATCACGAACTGAACGGACCCCATGAGCTCACGGGTACGGGAACGATATTCCAGGATGCCGGCGGAAGGCCGGTGATGCATATGCACTGCTCATGCGGAAGGGAAGGAAGGTCCGTGACCGGATGCGCGAGGGCCGGCGTCAAAGTATGGCTGGTGATGGAAGTGGTGATCACGGAACTGATCGGATGCGGGTCGAAAAGGCTGATCGATGAAGGATCCGGTTTCGTGCTGCTTGTTCCGGACCCGGAGTGATCGCATGGCGTCAAAGGATGCGCTGATCAGGTCCCTCGGTTCCGTTGACGGGAAGAATTATCAGAGATACAAGGAGCTGGCACCTTTCTATGAACTCGACGGCATGACGTTATATATAGACAGGATACAGAACGATCCCCAGTCGGCGTCGGCGATGAGACTTCGTGTGTCATTCGCAAAGGCGGGATTTCCGGATGATACGCATGACACAGAACTGAAGGAGATTGCTCTCAGGGACCTGATCGCACGGAGGTTCTGGGAATCATGCAGGGTATTCGCGAAAGGCGGCGACCGCGGGGGAACGATCTCGATACCCAGGCCCGGTCAGGAGATACTGGAGAGAAGCTGTGTCGTGATGTCGAAGACATTCATCGAAGTAAGATTCACGGCATCGCTGCCGGCAGCGGGAAAGAATGCGGCGGGACGCGCCGCGGTGCGTATGATTGCCGAAGATCTCACGGAGATCGCAAAAGCATCCCTTTTCTTCGATTCATACAAAGGATCAAAACTTTATAATCATCTGAACACGCTGATAACGTCTAGAACGATACGCTCGTCGCTCCGCGAAAGAGGTCTGGCGGCATTCGTTGCCGACGGTTCCGTTCTTCCGAGACGAGAGGACGGGCTGGCCCCCATGATCGGCGCAGTGCCTTTCACGTCGCCGGAAGAATTACGTACGTCGTTCGTAACGGCCGACGGGAGAACGGTCAGCGGAATGGGCATACCCGAAGGACTGACGGCGGTGATCGGCGCCACCGGTCACGGAAGAACGGTGCTTATCGATTCGTTATCATCCGGGGTTCACGACCACATCCCCGGAGACGGAAGGGAACTCGTGATAACGGACGGGGATGCGGTCGCGATATCGAGGGATATCGGACGCGTGGTGAAAAGTGTGGACGTATCGATGTTCATAGCCGATCCGAAGCGCGACGTCCGCTGTCTTTCGGACGATAGTGCGGACGATGCGTTATCGTCGGCGGCATCCGCGTCCGAGGCGATCGAGATCGGCTGCAGGGTACTGATCGCGGACGATACGGACGTGAACGGAGGGATGCTTTATTTCGACAGGAGAATCGCGGAAATGATACCGGAAGGGGACGAGACGCTGATACCGATATCGAAGATCGCCCGCATGTGTTCAGGAGTTTCTTTCATCATTGCATGCAGGCACGGGGACATTGCGGATGCGGCCGATAACGTTATTATAATGTCGGGTCACACGGCCGCCGGCGCCCTGGTGAGAAAAAGAGATAAAGAGGAAGAGTTCAGAATGCCCGCGGCCAGACTGCCGATGGCAAAGAACATGGACCTGAGGAAAGGCAGGAAGGATGTTCATTCAATGCCTTTGTCATCATCAAAGATCGAGATCGGAGAGAGGATCATCACATTACCGTATCCCCTAAAAAGTATGGAACGGACGGCGGCGGTCGCCGATGCCATGGTAACGGCGAAGGAGATGATGGACGGTTCCCTTACTCTGAAAGAGGTTGCGGAGATATCCGAAGAGATGTTCCGTAAGAGGGCGGGTTCGGCGGATGAGAACATAGGACCGGATATGGCGGCGTTCAGAAAATATGATATAGCAATGGTCATCAACCGCCATCCCGATATCGTGATGGCACAAAGAAAGTAAATAGTGTAAAAAATATACAATAATGAACAATAATAAATGAACCGCAGATATTATTGTGGTGTTAACATCGTTACTTAAAATATCATCAAAATGCAACCAATGTAAAAATTATTAGATGTTTTTTAAACAATGTTACATTACCATAGTATATTTTAGTACTGCATGGAACAATGTTGCAAAAACGTTATAATAACGTATAAATATCCTCCTTTCTATCAGCTTCAAGGGATTAATATGGGCTACGAAGAACTATTCCCGAAAAATGACCTAAGCGGTTGGCATGCGAATGCCGCCAAGAGATTTGCGAGCCCCTTCGTGGACAACTTCCATGACAGAATCGATGTGGACCCGATCATCCTCTCGAACGCTGCCGTGCAGTGCGGTTTCACGATCAGGGACTTCTATGAGAAACCCGAACTGGGTATCCACTGCGTTGGATACATATCGGA
>WRKA01000028.1 GCA_009778265.1 Methanomassiliicoccaceae archaeon
TCAAAGAAGGATCAGTCATCTTTTAGCCCTCTTATGCGCCCGATGCCGTCTATGTCGTCGATGACGTCGGCGACCGCCTTAGGTACCAGGGGCCTCCAGTCCTCTCCAACCATCATACGTCTTCTCACTTCCGTCCCGGAATATTCGGAACGGTTGTACAGCGGTGACGCCTTGATCTCGTAACCCGCTTCAAGGAACAGCCGTCTCGTCAACGGATTGTTGGAATATACGACGGAGAAGGGCGGGGACATGGAGATCACGTGGGATACCCACACCGAATATCGGTTCAGGTCCTCTATCGGAACGATGCTCGCATTATCTATACCCGAGTCCTTCAGCGAATTGGAGATCATCCTGTACCGCTCGCCGGCGGTGAAGGGATTGCTGACGGTATGCGAATACTGGGCGCTCCCTATGCCGATGGTAAGGTTCTCGGACAGTTTGGATATCTTGCGGATAACTTCCAGATGGCCGTTGTGGAAAGGCTGGAACCTGCCGATCATCAGCGAATCGTTCTCGTGTCCCCGGGCGGTCTGCATATGTATCTTTATTCAAACGCCCTTTAAATAATATTTCCCGCAGGAGATATAAGAAAAAGGCGCGGTCCCGAGGATCACTGCGGCGCGGCATCCGCCGCGGGATGCTGCAGTTCCTTGACGATCGGTCTCTCCAGATGCTTGGCGGTGGACCTTCCGTTCGACGCCAGCGGGAGCAGCTGGTTCAGGTACAGTTCCTTCTTCGGACAGTCTATAAGCGCATATTCGAGCACATCCCTCAGATTCTCGACGGTCACGATATCTATCATATCGTAGAAACGGGTCTCGATCATCACGTCCTTTCCGTTCTCCTTCGGTATGAGCACTCTTTTTATGCCCGCCTGCGCCGCGGCCTCCAGCTTAGCGGTCACGCCGCCTATCGGCAACACTTTTCCGCGCACGCTGAGACTTCCGGTCATCGCTATCGTCTGATCTATCGGTATGTCCTCCATTGCCGATATGACTGCGGTAGCGATAGTGATGGATGCGCTGTCCCCTTCCACGCCGTCATACGTTCCGATGAACTGTATGTGGATATCCCTTTCGGAGATGTCGGTCATCGTGTATTTCTTTATCACCGCGGAGATGTTCTCCACCGCTTCTTTCGCTATCGTACCCAGCTGTCCGGTGGCCACGATCGTTCCCTTCTTCGATTGCGAAGGCGCCACCTCCGCGACTATCGGTAACACGATACCTGAATACTCGGCCATGTTGGAACTGGCGTTCATCGCCGCGAGACCGTTCACCGCACCCACTTCGGCACCGTCCGTCCTGAACATCTCGTACGATTTGTGGGATTCGATATAACGGTCGGCGATCTGCTGTTCCAGGCTGCGTGCCGTCTTCTTGGCGTCAAGCACGTCCGATCTTGTGACGAGTTTCGCTTTCTTTGCCACCGCCACGTCCCCGGCGATCCTGATAAGGCCTCCGAGCTCCCTCATCCTTAACGTGAGTTCGCCTTTTTTACCGGCCCTGCGCTGCGCCTCCCTCAGTATCTCGGCGACCGCATACTTATCGAAGTGCGGTATCTTGCCGTCCTTCATGACCTCCTGCGCCACGAAGCGTATCACCTTCTTTCTGTTCTCGTCCGTGTCCTTCATGGAGTTCAGCATATACACTTCGTATCCGTATCCCCTGATCCTGGATCTCAAAGCGGGATGCATGCCGTTTATAGCGTCGACGTTACCGGCGCAGACCAGAATGAAATCGCACGGAACCGGTTCACTTTTGACGAGAGCGCCGGACGAACGTTCGCTCTGTCCGGTTATCGACAGTTTGCCTTCCTGCATCGCCGTCAGCAGCGACTGCTGGGATTCCATCCTCAGTACGTTTATCTCGTCGATGAAGAGAACGCCCTTCGATGCCTTATGCACCGCCCCCGGTTCGAGACGGTCGTGCGACGGCGTTTCGAGACCTCCGCTCTGGAACGGGTCGTGTCTCACATCTCCGAGCAGCGAACCGGCATGAGAGCCCGTTGCATCGATGAACGGAGGCATATCGCCTTCGTCGTGCCCCACAAGAAGCTTCGGGACTATCATGATCTCCTGTCTCTGTCCCGGCGCCCTGAAGATGAAGAAGATAAGTACGCAGGCCATCAGCGCCACCAGAAGGATCGTCCCTCCGTTCTCCGGATTGAAAAGGTACAGCAGCACGGCCGCTCCGATGATCGCGAACATCATGAAGAACATTGTGTTGCTTTTCTGCATCTTGTGCGCGGCCGCTATCGCTTTCTGCTCGGAAACTATCTGTTTTCCCCTTCCGGCGGGCAGCACGCGTATCAGCGGTTCGTTGACATCTTCCGGGTTGTGGTATGCGACCACGTCCTGCAGATCGCTCTTGGGGAGGAATTCGACCATGGAGTTCGCAAGCATGGATTTACCCGTTCCCGGTTCGCCGATGAGCATCACGTGTCTCTTCTGGGACGCCGCCTTTTTGATGACCTCCACCGCTTTCTCCTGTCCTATCACACGATCGGCCATCTTGTTCGGTACCTCGATGTCGGCGGTGGACCTGAAGCTCTGCTCCTCGATCCATTCGTCCAGCGGCGCCGGTGAATTTTCCTGCTCTCCCATTATGTTTTTCTCCTTCTATATATTAGGATAAATGAGCTTCTATAAAAAGCTCGTTATTCATTTTTTATTTTTCCGTCAAAACGGCGGGTAAAGAGGTCACTTCTTCCCGTTCCTCAGCGATTCGATCTCTTTTCTCAGTTCCGATATCTCCGACCCCATGGACGCCAGCGCATCCTTGACGGGATCGGGAAGGTCGTCGTGCTTCAGGTCGCCCATCCTGAGGCCGCCCTGTCTCACTATCTTCCCGGGAACGCCGACCACCGTGGAATCGTCCGGCACGTCGTTCAGCACAACGGAACCGGCACCCACTCTCA
>WRKA01000029.1 GCA_009778265.1 Methanomassiliicoccaceae archaeon
AAGGGGGCGTCGGGACAGGCGGTCCAGTGCGCGAATATCATGTTAGGATTGAAAGAAACGGCCGGTCTGAGGACACCGGGAATGGGAGTGTGAAGAAATGGAGATAATAGAGGGCGGAGTGACATCGCCGCAGGGATTCAAGGCTGCGGGCGTACACAGCGGCGTCAAATACCGTACGCTGGACCTGGGGATGCTTTATTCGGAAGTTCCGGCAAGGGCGTTCGTCGGGTACACGTCGAACAAAGTGAAATCGGCGCCGGTGCAGGTGATGATGTCCGAGAATTCGGAATTCCTGTCCGCGTTCGTGATAAACAGCGGTAATGCGAACGCTCTTACCGGGCGCCGCGGGATCGAGGACGCGATAACAATGAAGAACGCCGCCGCCTCTGAACTGAATATCGATGCGAAAGAGGTCGGGGTCATGTCCACCGGCCTGATCGGACGTTTCATGGATATGCACAAGGTGAAGTACGGAATAAGCAGGGCGGCAAAGGAACTGGAGGCGGGACGCGAGGCGGACGCCTCGATAGCGGAGGCCATAATGACAACGGACACGATAAAGAAGGAATCGGCCGTACGCTTGCGTCTCGCGGACGGAACGCTGGTAACGATAGCGGCGTTATCCAAAGGGAGCGGGATGATAGCGCCTCATATGAAGGTCCTGCACGGTACCACGTTATGCCTGGTGACCACCGACGCGACACTCTCGAACGGCTTCCGCAAGACGTGGGGCGAGATACTCGACGACAGCATGAACATGGTCACCGTCGACGGAGATCAGTCGACGAACGATACCTGTGCGCTGCTGGCGAACGGCAAAGCGGGAGGGAAATGTGCCGACGAGGACCCTAACTTCATAAACGGACTGAGGAAGGTCATGACGGATATAGCACGTATGCTCGCACTCGACGGGGAAGGGGCGACAAAGCTGATCGAGGTCCAGGTCATCGGCGCCGAAACAAAACAGGACGCGCGTTCCGCGGTCATGACGATACTCAATTCACCGCTGGTGAAATCCGCCATATTCGGTTCCGACCCCAATTACGGACGTATAATGATGGCGTTGGGCAACAGCGACTGCAAATTCAAGATAGAGGATGTCCGTCTTACGATAAAGGGCGGCGACATGGAAGTTCCGATACTCGATTCCGGAGCTCCCGTGTTCCAGGAGGAACGTTCCGTCGAGGTGGTAAGGATGGCGATGGATAACAAAGAGGTGACGATACTGGTGGACCTTTCGGCAGGGAACGAATCGGCGGTCGGCTGGGGTTGCGATCTCACTTACGATTACGTTCGTATCAATGCGGAATATGCAACATAAGGTGATCATATGTCAAAATATCTGATGAAGTTCGGCGGCAACGCGATACGCGGAAAAGAAGACCTAGACCGTCTGGCGAAGGAGATAGCGTCGCTCGTCGCAAAAGGAGCTAAGATAATACTCGTTCACGGCGGAGGGCCCGAGATAACCGCCGAGATCGAAAAGAGAGGGATGACGACGACAATGGTCGGCGGTTTCAGGATAACCGACGAGAACGTTCTCAAAGTTGCGGACGAGGTCCTGAAAGGATTGAACGAGGACGTGGTGGATTCACTGAAGAACGCCGGCGTCAACGCGAAAGGGATACCCGGTCACGAGTGCGTGATATGCGTGAAAAAGGATCCGGTAAGGGTGAAACAGGGCAACGAGATGATATCCGTCGATCTCGGACTCGTAGGGGAGACCGATAAGATCATGGTTGAATACATAGATAAGATACTGTCCGAGAACGCGCTGCCGGTGATCTATCCGATATGCGCCGACTCCGACGGCATAAGGATGAACGTCAACGCGGACACGGTGGCATCCGGGATAGCGGCCGCGGTCGGGTGCAAGGAGATGATATTCATCACGGACGTTCCGGGAATATTGCGTGATGTTAAGGATCAGGGATCGAAGATCGACCGCGTATCGCTGAAAGAGATAAACGATCTGATCGCCGACGGAGTGATATCAGGAGGCATGATACCTAAAGTGGAAGCATGCCGCAAAGCTATACTGGCCGGCGTGGCGGCGGTGCGCATGGTCAACGGCAAAGATAAGAGTTCGATCGTCTCCGATGTGATGAATGATAAGCCGCACGGCACACTGATCGTCAAATGATCGAAAAGTTAACATTATTCGGACAAAAGGAAATGATGAAATGAATGAAGATGTGATCGGCAAGACAAAAGAATTCCTCTTTCAGAACTACGGACGTGCGGACATATGTTTCACGCACGGCAAAGGCGCATACCTGTACGATACGGAAGGTAAACAATATCTGGACCTCGTAGCCGGCATAGCGGTGAATTCGATAGGCCACGCGCATCCCGAATGGGTACGCGCGGTATCGGAGCAAGCGTCCCGTTTAGCACATGTTTCCAATTTATATTTAATAAAGGAACAGGCGGACCTCGCCGAGAACCTTGCTTCCGTGACGCCCGAAGGAATGTCCAGATCTCTTTTTGTCAACTCCGGAGCGGAAGCGAACGAAGGGGCACTCAAACTCGCGGTACGTTACACGAAACGCGGCCGCATACTTTCGACACTGAACTCATTTCACGGCCGCATCTCGTCCACACTCGCGGCGACCGGTCAGAAGAAATATCAGGAGACATTCGAAGCGGTCATACCGAAGTGCTTCGACTATTTCGATTTCGGCGACGCGGAATCGTTCAAATCGAAGGTGACCAAGGACACGGCGGCGGTGATAATAGAGCCGGTGCAGGGAGAGGGAGGGGTTCAGACGGCGTCAAAGGAATTCTTCGGAACGATACGCGATGTGTGCACCGATAACGGTTCGCTGATGATAGTGGACGAGGTTCAGACCGGTATAGGGCGTACGGGAGAATGGTTCGGCATACAGAATTATGATGTTATACCAGATATCATCACACTGGCGAAAGCGCTGGG
>WRKA01000030.1 GCA_009778265.1 Methanomassiliicoccaceae archaeon
CCGCGATGGTGGAGGAGATGGCGATGTTCGCCGCGGCGAACCCGATGGACGGGATCTTCGAACTTCCCGGCACCGATTCGTTCATACTGGACGACGGCAAAGGAACGGTACTCAAAGAAAAGGTCTCGCTCGACCTTGATTATGATATCGACGTGAAGATAACGCCGCCCACGAAGAACAAAGAGGACAACACGCACTTCGTCGGATTCGGCGAAAACCATGAGGCGTCGTATTCCTCCATGTTCAGAATATTCGTTACGGCGGACGTCAGATATCACGCGAAATCGTCTTCACCGCTACTGGAAATGCTGGGATCGTACGACGCCGCCGTATCCGGCGTATCGCATTCGGAGTTCGACCTTTCGATAACGGTGGTCAGCGCGTGGGAGCTGACCGGTGTCGAGTACAAAGCGAGCAACACCATCGTCGACGATATCATCAAGATCGTCCTCTGGCTTCTCGATCCTCTCATCGGGCCGCTGCTCGAACTGATCAAGATGGCGAAGAACGTCATCAATTACCTGATCAACGCGCTGATGCGCGTTGCCGAGTACGTTTCCGACATCCTGATCAAATTGTACGAGGTGATCTCCGGGCCGATGTCGTGGCTCGCTGATAAGATCACCGGATTGATCGGAATGATCGCCGGCGACATCATCACCAATCTGGTGATAGAGATGAATAAGCAGACGCTCACGCTGAACATCCACGGATTGATCATAGAACTATCGGGAGATGTTCTTGACGCCGTTATGAAGAACAACATCAAGGCGAAGATCAAAGCGACGCTGCCTATTTTCGGCGTCTCATTCAGCGTATGGCTTGACTTCAAGAAGAGCGGATCCTCCAAGATCGTGATAACCGGCGGGTTCTCCATCGTTTCGGCCACGTGGAGCATATACGTGGACATAGACCCGCTGATGAAGACCAGGAAGAGCATCATCGAGTTGAACGCTACGATACGGGGAATAGACATACACGCGGTGATGCCGCAGGTCGTCCAGTATGAAGAATTAGAGTTCAGACTGTCTGATATACCGGGTGTCGGTGAAGTGTTGTCGAACATCCCTCTCCCGGTACCCGGATTGAAAGGGAGTCTCGACGCAGGTTTCGAACTGAAATACAATTCTCCGTTCGTTTACGGCGTCGTGATCAATGAGTTCGAACTGAACCCTCCCGGGCCGGACGCCGATAACGAATGGGTCGAACTTTATAATTCGACGATCTCGACGGTGGACCTGGAGGGGTATCGGATCGTGCCTTTCTCCAATCCGTCGAAGGAGTACATCATACGAGATTTTGTTCTGCATCCCGGCGAGAGGATCGTCATAACGTTCCCGGGACAATTTCTGAACAACGCGGCCGAGGCCGTTATCCTTTACGATGCGGACGATAACGAGGTCGACCGGACACCGCTGAAATCGGACAGCAAGAATGATGACCAGACATGGCAGCGTGAGACGGACGCGTCCGCGAAATGGGTGTTCAAGAAGGCCACGAAGGAGACGGACAACGGCGGGAAGTTGATGGGCGGCAATCCCATCAGGGCATTGATAATGGATTGCGTCCTGAGCGCGGCGAAGGAGGCGTTCACCGAGTTCGGTCTGAAGATAATCGGACCGGACGGCGTTGCGGAGTTCCTGAAAAGAGTGATCGAACTGACGATAAAGAACGCGATAGACATGATCGCCAGCTGTGTCGTCAGCGCTTCGGTTTTCATAGAGATAGCGGTGAGCGATTACTCGGGCTCGGTACATTCCGGCCTCAGATTCTCGCTGATCCTGGACGGCGATTTCGTCAGGGACGGATTGAACTGGATAGTCGGTCAGATAAAGGGAATGATGAACAATATGGACAACCCCACGGGAATGACGCCCCGGCAGATAATCAGCGACGACGTCTACATACAGACGATGGTCTTCTTCCAGGTGTCCGCGCCCAAGGTATTGGGGCCGCTGAGCAAAGAAGTAAAGGTGACCGCCGGGATCGTCGTGAGTTGCAATCTCACTGCGGTATCCTCTCTTCTGGGAAGAGGCGGTGATTCGTGGAAAGTTAAAGCAGGAATAGTCCTTGAGGATTATCCGTCGATCATGGTCCCGCCTATGTTCAAAGCGGACATAGACAAAAAGACGGATCTTTGGTTGTTCAAAATGACGTTCGAGAGGTCGAAAGCATGATTTTGCACGAGATGACCATATAGATCTCGCCGACACTGTCGGCGAAATTGAGATCTTATTGACGGTGCCGATATTATCACAGACCGCCGCGGGATTGTTGTTACGGTGTCGCAACAATTCGGCCCCGTCCCCCTTTTTCTTCTTATTTATGCTAAGTCTTCCAATAAAATTTAAACGTATGACCATATCACGATGCCATGGCGTCGATACCCACCGTGCTCACTTCCGATGAGTTGATGGACAAAGCGTTCCGCAGGGCGTCGAAGATTCAGAAGAACGGCACGACCGCTCTGGATTTCAAAAAGAAGACGGCGCTCGCTAAAGTTACCGCCTCCGGCGATATCGTAGTGACGACGCTGAAAGATTACGTGAACAGATTTCCGGTGATAGAGAAGGACGGCGGCTTTTATTCGGATCTCGTGGATCTGACGATCGGCATAGACCAGTACAAACAGTCGCTGGGAGCGATGAACTGGGCTTCGAACAGAGTTGAGAAACTGAAGAACGAGAGCCTCAGAAACCTGAGAAGAACAAAAGATATCACATACGTGGAAGGGATAAGGAGCGGATTCTACGGAAGATTGGCATCCATTCTCAAACAGGTATCGAAGGACCTCCTTTTCCTTCAGGTGGCGAAGAACAGGTTCAGGGACCTTCCCAACATAGAATCGGATGTCGCGACGGCGGTCATCGCCGGATTCCCGAACGTCGGGAAAAGTAAACTGGTATCCGTTCTCAGCACGGCGACGCCGGAGATCGCGCCGTATCCGTTC
>WRKA01000031.1 GCA_009778265.1 Methanomassiliicoccaceae archaeon
AATGGTGGGCTCGGCCGGATTTGAACCGGCGGCCTCCGCCGTGTGAAGGCGACGTCATAACCGCTAGACCACAAGCCCTTGTTTTCCGACAAAGCATAACGGTGTATATAATCGTTCACTCATTCGGAAAAAGCGTTCTCCTGCAGGTCGACGGTACACACCGAACGCAACCGACCATATATATCGCACATCGTATATCGTCCGTCTGATGGGAAGCGCAAAGGACGGGAAGATCGTTCGCAGGATATACGTCACGGTCGAGGACCTGATGGAGATGCACAGATATGCGATAGACGAAGGACCGGAGGACGAAGCCTCGCTGAGAGATTCCGTCAGGGATGAGGCGGCATTATTTTTCATCGTCGAAGGGGCGAATAACATACGAGACCATTTTGAAAGAGCGGCCTTTCTGATGCACAGGATCGCGACACGTCATCCTTTCTATGAAGGGAACAAACGAACGGCGTTCTTGGCCGCAGATTCCATGTTGAGAACATACACCGGAATGCGGATGAAAGGGCCGACGACGGAAACGAACGAGTTCATAAGAAGGATGGCCGCTGAAATAACCGAAGAGGAAAAAATATTGCCCTGGCTCAGAACGATCACGGAGCTTATTCGCTGAGCAGTCTCAGGAGTTCTTTATTCTCGGCTATGGATTCTTCCACATGATGTCTGTTCTCCGGACTCATCAGAACAAGATGTTTGCCGTCCGACGGAGCATCTTCGCTGATCTTTTCGTTGCATTTCGCATGAACAGCGTCCTCTCCTTTCGTCGGCACCATGTTATTTCCCCGTATCGTTCACTGACGGTCAGGTCAGTCCGATGTTCTGCCATCACATAAACAATATTTAAAATATTGTCGTTAAAGGTATCGATCCGCACATTTCTAGAGAAAGATTAACATCGCATCACTCTTTACGTGGGATGATGACAGACGCTCAGACCCCCCGGGACCCATCCGGCGATGACATAGAGGATAAGAAGTTCGACGCGGCATTGAATTCCATATTACAGATAGATAAAAAAGATTACCCGTGCTATGTGGGAGGGCTGATGGTCGCGTCCGGCGAGGAACATATGGTGAAGAGTCCCGTCGACGAGAGCATACAGTTCGGAAGGTTCCAGGAACCGGAGGAAGGTCTTCCGGACAGAGCGGTCGAAGTGGCGTCAAATTCATTCATTACGTGGTCGAAGAAGGACCCGGCGGAGAGGATCGCGATCTTTGAGAAGGCGCTCGGCACGATCAGAAAACAAAAGTACAGGATAGCGGCCTCGGTAACACTGAGCAGCGGCATGGTCAGAGAGGATTCTGTATACGAGGCTGAGAGACTCATAGAGATCGTCGAGGATAACATAGAGAAGATGAAGGAAGGCCCCGGCGGCAGACCGACGGGTGTATGGTCGGTCATATCGGAATACAATTCGCCGTTGGCGGCGCCAATCGGATATTCGGTATGCGCTATGCTTGCCGGCAACACCGTCGTTCTAATTCCGCCGAAGGAGTGTCCGTTCCCCGTTTACATGTTATATGATATAATAACGGAGGCGGGACTTCCGGACGGCGTGCTCAATGTGATATACGACAGCAGAGGAAAGGCAACGAACGCTCTGACGGAGAACGAGGATATCGCCGGCATCGCGGCGATAGGGAGGGGCGACCGTTTCGAGGATATGATGTTCTCCGCCGTCAGCGACGTATCGTTCGTCAGCGAGTTCAAGGGAATGAATCCCCTGGTGATCTACAGGCCGGCATCGATGCAGAACGCCGCCGAGGCGGCGGTAAGGTCGGCGTTCAGATACTGCGGTCAGAGGATCGATTCCTCTTCGAAGGTGATAATCACCGCGAACGAGCAGAAGCAGTTCATCGATCATTTGCTCGCAGCGGTAAAAAAGATGACGGTCGGAGATCCCGCAGATAAGGGAACGTTCGCCGGTCCCGTCATTTCCAAAGAGAACATGGACATTTTTCTGAGGATCGTGAAAGATGAGAGGGACAACCTCATTTTCGGAGGTAAACGTATCACGAACGAGATCACCGAATCGGGATTCTACGTAATGCCGGCGATATTCGTAGGACTGCCGGAGGAGCACGAGCTTAACGAGATAGACCACAGTCTTCCGGTACTCGCGGTGCAGGTAGCCGGCGATCTCGACGAAGCGATAGAGATGGCCAACGACTGCGAATTCGGGATGAGCATGGGGATAATATCAAAAGATGAGAAGGTGGTCGAAAGATTCCTCGCGGAAGCCGGTTCGGACGTCGTATTTGTGAACGGATCGAGCGAGGTGGTCGGTACGGCAACAAAAGCGGACGTTTCAGAATTCTTAAGAAAATGATCAGATACCTCTGATCCTCACATCTTTAACGTACTCTTTGGCGATCTCCGCCATCTCTATCAAGCGGTTCTCCGGGTACGGGTCCAGGACAGATAATGAGTCGTCTATCGTCACCTTATTCCTGAACTGATGTATACGATAACCTTTCGCTCCTTTTATGTGTCCGCATATGTTCCTGATATCATCGTCCTTCACAAATACCGGAACGGCGGTGGTCCTGAACTCGTGATCTATCCCGGAATCGATTATGATCCGTATGCTCTTTGCGACCGCATCAATGTCCGCGTTCACACCCGTAACATCGCCGTATCTTTCATTGAGCGACGATTTGACGTCCATTGCCACTTTATCCACAAGACCGGAACCGATGAGGTCGTCCAATCTTTCAGGATATGAGCCGTTGGTGTCAAGTTTCACTTTGATGCCGAGCGCCTTCAGTTCTTTCAGAAAAGCACCGAGGTCCTCGTTCATTAACGGTTCTCCTCCAGATACGACGGCGCCGTCGATAAAATCGGAGTTCTCTTTGATATATCCGAGAATATAATCCTTCGGTATCGCGTCAGCGTCGTCCGCGTTCAGAACGATGGAACGGTTGTGACAGTACGGACATCTGAAATTGCATCC
>WRKA01000032.1 GCA_009778265.1 Methanomassiliicoccaceae archaeon
ACGACGCATATTCCGCAAGTCTTAACGCAAGTTCTATCTCCGGGGCGCCGGCGCCCGCGACAACTCTGTTGTCCTCCATCGCCACACCGACAACGCGTAACGCGTCGTGCATCGATCTTTCCACTTCGTCCATCACGTGTTCCGTTCCGCCTCTTATCACTATCGAAACGGCCTTCGGATTCGAACAGCCGGTGATGAAGGTCATGTCCTCCGCACCTACCGTCCTCTGCTCCACAAGCTTCGCCTTTCCGAGGTCCTTTGCGGTTATCTCTGCGATATTTCCAATGATCGTACCGCCGGTCGCTTTCGACAGGGCCTCGAGATCGGTCTGTTTCAGACGCCTGCATCCGAATATGTTGCGTTTCGCAAGATAATGCTGAACGAGATCGTCAACACCTTTCTGACATAATACCACGTTGGCACCGGCGTCCGCGAGCTTGTCGACCATCTGCTTAAGCGTCGCCTCTTCCTCCGCGAGGAAAGCGGCCATCGACGCCGGGTCGTGGATGCTTATCTGCGCGTCCATCTCCGTTTTCTTTATCTCCATGGGGACGGCGAGTAACGCTATCTTCGCGTTCTCGATCTTCTTAGGCATGCGCGGGTGCACTCTCTCTTTGTCGATGACGATACCTTCGACCATGTACGTATCCTTGATCACACCGCCGACCTTCTTCTCTATCTGAATATTATCAACGTTCACTTTACCGTCGTCGAATACCGCTTTAGCGGCCTTGATAACGATATCGGAAAGATGGTCGTGCTCTCCTCCGATCGATTTACCGGTGAGCGCGGTTATCGCCACCTTCTTTATCATCTTGTCATCCGCTTTTGCCGATATTTCGTTCAGTATCTCGATCGCTTTTGTCGCGGCGAGTTTGTAACCGTTCGTGATAACGGTGGGGTGAACGTTCGAATCTATCAGCGATTCCGATTGTTTTAAGAGTTCGCCCGCAAGAACGACCGCGGTCGTGGTACCGTCTCCGCACTCGTCGTCCTGGGTCTTTGCGACCTCGACGACCATCTTCGCCGCCGGGTGCTGAACGTCGATCTCCTGGAGGATCGTGACACCGTCGTTCGTTATGATGACGTCACCGATCGTGTCCACAAGCATCTTGTCCATTCCTTTCGGTCCCAACGTCGACCTTATCGAATCGGCTACTGCTTTTGCTGCGGCGATGTTGTTGAACTGCGCCTCTTTGTCCTTACTTCTCTCCGTGCCTTCCTTAAGCACAATAATTGGCTGATTACCGGAACCATACATTTGATGTACTCCCCTATTTCTGAGAGGAACGTAATTTTGTTCTTCTATATTAATGTTGCTCTGCAGGCGATCGGCCTCTCTTAATAATATATAAGGCTTGAAGTATTGAACGGATCGAATGATACATCCGTTGCGGACGTCTAAAAGACATCGAACACTCTGATGCCGCCGTCCGACGCCAATAAGCGTATCCTTTCTTTTACTTTCGAAGATCCGGTTATGTTTATTCTTTTCATACGTTCCGAGAGCAGAGGACGATGGTTCAGATCGTCCAGGTACATTCTTTTTGTTCCCGTGTCCAATATCTTTTTCACAAATTCTTCCTCTTTTCCGTCCAGGGACGATAATACCGGGCCCACCAGCGCAT
Source organism: Methanomassiliicoccaceae archaeon (assembly GCA_009778265.1). GTDB lineage: Archaea > Thermoplasmatota > Thermoplasmata > Methanomassiliicoccales > Methanomethylophilaceae > Methanomicula. The sequence continues at coordinate 1,629 of WRKA01000032.1, forward strand.
ATGTGTCTATACCGGCGTCGGTAAGTTCCTTCAGCGCGTTCAGTCTCTTCTCCGGCAAGGGGGCGCCGGGTTCCGTGATCTTCGATATCCTTTCGTCCACGGACGTTATCGTAACGGCCACCTCCCCCTGCATTTTTTTAAGGATGCCGATGTCCCTCAGTATCATGTCCGATTTTGTGTGAAGATGGATCCTCGTTCCTCTCTCTTTCAGTTTTATCAGACATTTTTTCGTCAGTTCGAATCTCCCTTCCGCCGGCTGATAGGGGTCTGTGGTCGTTCCTATACCGACGGTCCCTTTCACCGATCCCAATTCCTTACCCAATCTGCCTTCGATCCCCATCCTTACCCTTATTGTGGTCCACGAATCCCATTCCGTGTGCGTCAATTCGGGCGCGTAACAATAAAGACATCCGTGTCCGCATCCGCCGTACGGATTCAGTGCGTGATCTATGCCGGGAAGTTTCGACGGTGATAACGCCTTTTTACATTCGATCAACTGATACGCACCGTTCCATTGATCTTCGGTGTAAGTGAAATCCAGCAGATTAGACATAGTCGTCCAATCTCCTCTGCGTGAACCAATCTTGTAAAATTCCGGAATACTGCATCCATTTTTTCCTTGGGATGTCCATTACGCGGTCCACGTGTTTTAACGCGGCCTCAATATTATCATATCTGTGCGGTCTTGTCTTCAGCGCCGCCCTGACGTTCTCGCGGACGTTCCATACCCCCACCGGCATAACGTAACCGGAATGCGCTTCTCTGAATATCACCGCCCCGGCCTGTCTGTTCTCTCTCATCAAGAGTTCGTTTATCGCCATCCTCGCCGCGTAGTAACAGCCGCCGATGTGCGCATAATCGGTACGTCCTTCATAGAATTCGTGGTCTGATATCATCTCTATATCCTTTCCGCCGGGGTTCCACGTCGTATTCGGATACCACGCCTCTATCAGTTCGTATCTCCACGAACACGGTATAAGAAGGATGCACCATCTGTTGTCCAGCTGCTCCCATTGGTAGATACGGAACTCGTCTATCGTGTTGTTATATTTCGTCGTTTTTAAAAGATCTTTTCCGATCATGTCGTCAACGGCGGTTATGGACCATCTCGTCGGCACGAACTTCCGATTCTTTTCGATCCCCATCGTCCCGACGGCGAATGCTTTCTGGATCTCCGAGATCAAAGTTCCGTTGTTGTACGCGTTTATTACCGCATCGACAGCTCTCAGATCGGTGTCGTAGAACGATTTCTCGAGATTGTGTTCGAATTTCGGATTACCGATGGTCATCTTCTCCATCCTGGCGGAAGGACCGAACGGCTGTACCTCGTCGTCGAGTATCACGCGCCCTCTGGGTTTTTGGGTGAAGAACGCCTCCACCT
>WRKA01000033.1 GCA_009778265.1 Methanomassiliicoccaceae archaeon
GATCGTCATCCGGCTGAACGGCAACCTCGGACCGATGTGAGATATCCGTTACTCACAGCGGTCATTCCAATCTCTCGATCCTCACGGTATCGCCGCTCCTGCTCATCCTGATCACGTCGTGATAACGGAACACGTCCCCGTTCTCCGTCACCATGGTGACATCGGTCCCGCTCCTGTACGTTCCCCGTTCCGTGGTCAGCGTTATCATATGTCCGTTCATCTCCGCGTATGACGACGCGCTCGGCAGGATATCGCTCATCGATATCGTCAGTTCCCGCATCTCCGAATAGTAAAAGGTGCTGACGAGCGACGCCATGCCGCCGGACATGTTCGACTCCGTCTCGATCGCCTGACGGTCGTACATCCCCGTTACCGGGACGATGACGGAAGCAAGGAGCAGAAGGCCGCATACGCTCAGGCACACCCGCGATAAGGTGAATTCTATCATCGCTTACCTCCTTACCGATATCGAAAATTGATCATACGATGTCCACCTTCGCCGCCGATATACCGTCGATCATATCGCTTGTTATCAGAAGCAGACATTTTCCCGTTATCGTTATGTTATCGGATATGAAACGCACCGGCGGCCTGTCCATGTATCTCACTCCGGTGTCCTTGCCCTTATACTTCGCCGTTATTGAATAACCGTCCGATCCGGCGCCTCCCGGTATGGTGATCTCGCATCCTTCCGGAACATCCACCGAAACGGTCCTTGTGCTTCCGATGCCCGAATAGTGAACGGCCGCGGCGGCGTTGAATATCCTGTCGATCTCGGAGTTCATCGCCGCCGCGGCGTTGTTCGATTCTCCTTTTTCCATTGCGCCGGTCAGAAGAGGTACCGATAGTGTGATGATAAGAACGACGACCATCAGTTTGATCGGAAGATCGATCACCCCTCTTTTATCGGACCTCAGGCGATCACCGCCACCTTCGCCGTCGAATTCGTACCGTATCCCGATCTTGTGACCTCGACATTAATGAAACCTATCTTCGATCCGCGGAGCGACGCGTGAACATCGTCGAATTCCACGTACCCGTTCTTATCCGTCACCCCGTGGACGGTATTTCCGTCGATCGTGCTCACAGAACATCCGCTCAGTACGACGGTCGCACCCTCGAGTCCGTCGCCGTTCTGGTCCGTGACCCTTATCTTGACGAAACCGGAATCGGTATAACGTTCCGATCCCGAGGCGGTATCAAGAACGATGTCGCCGGAATCCACGCTCACCGAACCTATCTGCGGCGGCGTCTCCAGAGAGCCCATCCATCCTATGATGATCGCCGTTCCGAGCGTCGCGATAAGGATGATTATCATCAGCTGCAGAGGCAGCCCCTCTATCCCTCCGTCCCTGTTCTTACGCAGGGACGCCGTTTTGTATGATTTTCTTATCATACATCGTTAAATTCCGTTCTTGCAGATATAAGGCTAGTATTACAGTTAGACTTCAACCCCGTCCCCGGCACCTTCCCTTTTCGTTTATGATTCTACCACTTAATCGCTGTTAATCCAAAGTTATTTAAATACCCTATAAATACACACGGCTTGGTGAATTGATGGCGAATATGAATATAGAGAATGTTGTTGCATCCACGTCGCTCGGTCAGGAACTTGATCTGAATGCGATCGAGATAGCTTTGGACGGCGCCGAGTACAACCCTCAGCAGTTCCCCGGTCTCGTATACAGACTGAAGGAACCTAAGACCGCGACCCTTCTTTTCAGATCCGGAAAGGTCGTGTGCACCGGCGCGAAGAGTTTGGATGACGTGAAGATCGCGATCGGGAAAGTTGCTAAAGATCTCGAAAAGGCGAACATTCACATCAAGATAGAACCCAATATCGAAGTGCAGAACATCGTCGCGTCGTCGGACCTGGAACAGGAGATCAACCTCAACACGGTGGCCATCACCCTCGGTCTCGAGAAAGTTGAGTACGAACCCGAACAGTTCCCCGGCCTCGTTTACAGACTGGACGATCCGAAGGTCGTCGTCCTTCTGTTCGGATCCGGAAAGATGGTGTGCACCGGCGCCAAGGTGCCGGGAGATGTGGTCCGTGCAGTGGACAAGATCGCCGCGGAACTCAGGGCCGCCGGTCTGATGATGTAAAAAACAACTTCCTCCGTTACCTTTTTCGTTCTGAAAACGATTTAAGCATCGGCCGTCACGGAACGGCACAGAGAGATGAGGGAATGATACACAGCAACATCCTTGGAACGATAGGCGGTACGCCGACGGTACGTCTGAACCGCATAGTACCGAAAGATGCGGCCGATGTTCTTGTAAAACTAGAGAGTTTCAACCCTTCCGGTTCCGTTAAGGACCGCGCGGCGGTGCATATGATACGTGACGCCGAGGCCAGAGGTCTTCTGAAGAAAGGTTATTCGATCGTCGAACCCACGTCCGGTAACACGGGTATCGGGATAGCGATGGCGGCCGCCGTGCTCGGTTACGATTCTATAATAGTGATGCCGGACACGATGAGCCCGGAACGCATCGGTCTGATGAGAGCTTACGGAGCGGAAGTTATAACTACGCCCGGAAAAGAAGGAATGGCCGGTGCGGTAAGAAAAGCGGAGGAGATCGTCGCGAAAGGAAAGGCGTTCATGCCGCAGCAGTTCTCCAATCCCGCCAACGTGATGGCGCATTACACCGGAACGGCGAAAGAGATACTTCTCGACGTTCCGGATGTCAGCGCGGTGGTGGCGGGGATAGGCACCGGCGGGACGGTCACCGGGATCGGGATGGGGATGAGGAACTTCGCCCCGGATGTGAAGGTCATCGGAGTGGAGCCGTACGAAAGTCCCTTACTGACAAAAGGCGAGGCCAGAGGGCATATCATACAGGGGATAGGCGCGAACTTCGTTCCCGGGATATTGAACACCGGATACGTTGACGAAATAGTTACGGTAAAAGGCGCCGACGCCGTTGAGATGACGGGACGCCTTGCGCGCGAGGAAGGGATATTCGCCGGCATATCGTCCGGAGCGGCGGTAGCAGCGGCGATAGACGCCGCGGTAAGATACGGG
>WRKA01000034.1 GCA_009778265.1 Methanomassiliicoccaceae archaeon
TATTCGCCGCTGTATATCTTTGCGAGGTCCTCCAGAGAGACATCGTCCACGCCTGCGGCGGCGTCGACGATCACGACGACCGCATCTTTGGCGATATGATGTTCTTCGAGTCCCTCCTTCTCACTCTCTTTCAGATCGCGGGACAGCATACCTATGTCCGAGATACCGTTCATCGTCGAACTGATACCTACACCGGAACCTCCTCCGGTGACATACATCTTTACGTTGGCGAACTTCTCGAACTCCTTCTGAAGTTCCGCCATGAGCGGCTGTACCGTTGTGGAGCCGGCAACGTTGAGCGTATGAGGTTCGGTACTCATGACGGTCGCCGTCACGGGTACGCATATCATTGCGGTGATGAGGACCACAACAGATATCTTAGCCCAGCTTTTCACAGGTACCCCTATCTTCCAAGTTGAGCATCATGTATAAAATTTCTCCATATAATATACGTTTTTAAATATATTACACCGTTCTGTATCCGATACGATATATAGAAAAAACAAAAATATGTATTGTTCTTCGGACGATCATTCTTCACTGTCGGAAAGGAAGATCAGCCAATTGATCATACGCCCCGCCATCCCTTCCGTTCCCGGTCTGTAAAGGATAAGCATCGTTCCGGAATCCTCGGACATTTTCAGATTCAGACCGTTTATGCTCTCAGAATCGAAAGCTTCTATCGTCGTTCTGTCCCCGGTGATCATCACATCCGCGCCATCTAACGACATCAGCTCCGCCGGGTCCGCAACGGATATGTGTATGGTCGCATTAACATACGTTTCGAACTCCGCCAGTAACAGTTTTGCATCTTCGGCGACATCCGACGTGACGGTAACGTAGACATCCTCTTTCGTATCTCCCGATTGCGTGAGCAGATACATCCCCGCCGCGCATAATACCACGGTTAACATCACCGCGGCCGCCATCGTCATCTTGCTGCCCGACATCTGTGTTTATCATTACGGATGACATAGATTATATCAATTTTGTCAATATTTTATATATTCAATATATATCGACAAAATTTTTATAGATAATTATTTAACCGTTTCATCCGTTCAGTCATCATGGACATAAGGAGAGTTCAGATGACCGGCGGTTCGTCGTTCATCGTCACACTGCCGAAGGATTGGGCGGAATCCGTGGGATTGAAAAAGAACGATCCTTTGAGGCTCAACCCGCAGCAGGACGGCAGCATAATCATTACGACGGCCGATTCCGCCGATTCGTCGACGTGCGTTACCAGAATCATAGACGTGGAAGGCCTTACGGACGCGAATTTCATTTTCAGGATGCTCGTCGGCGCGTACATGTCCGGATTCGGTCTGATAGAAGTGGTATCGTCATCAAGGCTCAGCAATACCGTGCTGGATGTCGTGGGTAAGATGACACAGATGGCCATCGGTATCGAGATAATCGAAGAATATGATAATAAGATCGTGCTGAAGGACCTTGTCGACCCGTCGGAGATGAAGATGGGGAAAAGCGTTGAAAGGATGCGCGTACTCGTAAGGAACATGCTTACGGACGTGACATCCGCATTGAAAGAGAACGACTCCTCGTTCATTGACGACATCATCGCAAGGGACGGGGACGTCGACCGTCTCGGATGGTTGATAACGAGGCATACCAACATGTTCCAGAGGGACGTCGGATTATTGAAAAGGATAGGGATGGACCATTCCGAGATCACATCCAACTACACGATAAGCAGGATAATCGAAAGGATAGGCGACCACGCCGTGCTTATGTCCAAGAATATCAGAAAGATAATCGGACACGAGGGACATAATGATCTGAGGAACGAAGCGGCGAAGTTGTGCGACGCCACGATCTCGGTGTTTGCGAAATCGTTCGCGACCATCAGCGGCTCCGACCCGAAATCGGCGAGCGACTGCGCGAACGAATGCAGGGACCTTAGCGAGATAACAAAGAATCTTAATGAGTACGTACACGGAAAGGACCCGGACATCTCGCTTTCCATTAATCTGATGACAAGCAGTTTACGCCGTATCTGCGAATATTCCATGGACCTCGCGGAACTTGCCATAAACCTTATCATGGGAAAAAGTGAGAAAAAGGTTGTGAAAAGGGTTTCTTAGGGATGATGTTCTCACAGTGCGGAAGCGGAATCGCCTACCTCCACGTGCTTTCCCGAGACCATGTATATGATCTTCTCCGCTATCTTGCACGCGTTGTCTCCGACACGCTCCAGATATTTTGCCAATGAGATATAATACGTGTACGCTTCGACCGACCGCGGATCTTCCATTATGTGCTTCACATTCTCTTCTATCACGGTTATCCTGAACCTGTCCATCTTGTCGTCCGTCTCATGATACGATTCCAGCCCTTCGATGTTCTTCGTCTCGAACGCCGTTATAACGCCTTTCACCATTTCCACGGCAAGGTCGCACATCGCGTATATCTCCGAAGAGAAGTATTTTGTAGGCCTGTCCTTAAGGAATATCGCCGCTTTGGCGATGTTCTTGCTGTGTTTCCCTATTCGTTCCAGATAGGTGATCAGTTTCAGCGCGGTGGCGGTGAACCTCATATCGGAGGCCATCGGCTGATATAATATCAGTATCCTCAGCGCCTCATCCTCTATCAGCGAATCTAGGAATGCGACGCGTTCGTACTTCTTCTTCACTTCGTCGGCCAATACCTCATTCGAGTTCACCAGAGCGTCGATCGCTCCGGACAGCATGTCCGTTACGAGTTCCCCCATCTCCGTGACGAGGTCCGTCATCTCTCTCAGGTCTGAATACAGTCTCTTCATATCATCACCCGAACCTTCCTGTTATATATCTCTCCGTCAGCTCTTCCGATGGTTTGTTGAATATTCTTTCGGTATCGCCGAATTCTATCATCTTGCCGAGGTACATGAAACCCGTGAGATCGCTTATACGGGCGGCCTGCTGCATATTGTGCGTCACGATCACGACGGTATAATCATTCTGCAGTTCTATCGCAAGGTCCTCTATCTTCGCGGTGGCTATGGGGTCCAGTGCGGACGTCGGTTCGTCCATCAGTATCACTTCCGGATTTATAGACAATGCTCTTGCGATGCACAGCCTCTGCTGCTGTCCGCC
>WRKA01000035.1 GCA_009778265.1 Methanomassiliicoccaceae archaeon
CCTCGAATGGACGACGGTCACCGTCGCATCCGCGCCTTTCCCCTTCTGCATCAGCATGGCGGCGATCGGCTTACCGACGATGTTGCTCCTTCCCACGACGACCACGTGCTTCCCCGCGACCCCTATATCGTTCCTGATGAGCATCTGCTGTATGCCCGCGGGGGTCGCCGGCAGGAACATCGGTTCTCCTATGAGCATCTTTCCCACGTTGACCGGATGGAAACCGTCGACGTCCTTTCGGGGATCGATCGCGTTTATTATCTTATCCTCGTCGATATGCTTGGGAAGCGGTAACTGTACCAGGAATCCGTGAATACCGTCGTCATTGTTCAGTTCGGCGACCTTGTCCAGAAGTTCCTTTTCTGTTGTGTCCGATGGCATGACCGCGGTAACGGAATGCATCCCGAGCTCTTCGCATTTCCTTCCCTTCATCCTCACGTAGACCTGGGATGCCGGGTCCTCTCCCACCAGTACGACGGCGAGGCCGGGTATCACTCCTTTTTTCCTGAGCGCGGCTATCCGTTCTTTCAATTCGCCGTATATCGACGATGACACATCCGCGCCGCTTATTAACTTGAACAAACCCCTTGCTCCCCCTTATCGCATTGTAATCTCCCTATTAAAATCACACGCACGCGTGCGGCCGTTTTCAGAAGAGGTCCGCGATCCTTACGGCCTTGTAACCGGTGTCCAGAATGTTCGTTATTATTTTCTTTGTATCTGCTATGTTCTTCTCTCTGCGTGCGCCGTCCATCAACCCGCCGGATACCGATTCCGTGATGTGCCAGCTGTGTGTCGCGATCACCAACACACCGTTCTCGATAACACCGGCCATCCTCGCATGATCGTCCGTTCCCCTTTTACCTTCGTGCACCGGCCACAGATAGGCGTATATCTTTTTCCCGCCGGCATCGGTGCCGAACGGCACCGGCACCTCCTTCAGCCCGTTGTCCAGAACGTACGGCCCGAATTCTTTCCCGATCTCCGCGTAAAGAGATGAATCGTAGACCATCCCCGCCCTTTTTACCGCATCCGCGATACGATCGTCCGTTCTCATGTACGGCGCCCTGAACCCTTTCGGTATCCGTCCCGTATGATCCTTTATTATGCCGGACGATGTTCCCATTATCTCATCCAGATCGCCGTCCGATAAACGTATCCCGGATATCTCGCCGGTCATATCCTCATGGTCGAGGCCGTGCATCGCAACTTCGTTCTTTCCGAACTGAACGTCTATGTTCTCCAGCGTCCTGGCTTCGGTGAAGAACGTTGCTTCTATTCCGAGTTCGTCAAGCATATCCAGTATGATGTCCGTACCCTCCTCGGAGGATGTGAAACGCACGCCGCCGTCCGTACGGCGTGACACCGCCTCCTTCCTTCCGGGAACACATTCGTTGACATCCCTGTCAACATCCACGGTGAAACAAAGTCTCTTCATCTCATATACTCTTCAATGCCGACGGGTTCGGAACTTTCTTGATGAGCATTCCCTCGATGTCCATCGGGTCAAGCTTTATCGCCATGTCCTTGGCACGGTCCGCTTTTGCCTGATTGTCCGCATATATCTGGAACAGTATCTCTCCCTTCTCCGCCCTCTGTCCCTTCTTCCTGTACAGCAGTATACCGGCTCCTTTATCGGAGGGTGCGCCCGCGGTCCTCGCTATCGCCACAAGGTCCTTGTTGTTTATCGAGTGCACATACCCGGACCTTACCGCTCTCACGTCAGCAACATATTTTCCTATTACGATATCCTCGGACGTTATATCCTTCTTACCGTTCTGCGCCTCGACGATCTCTCTGAACTTTTTGAATGCCTGTCCGGATGCCAGTATCTCTCTGGCCTTCGCCGGTCCGTCCGGTATGCCGCCCATCTCAAGTATCATGCCGGCGAGGTCGCACGCCTTCTCCACGACGCTCGCGGGGTGCGAATGACCTTCCAGTATGCGGATGCATTCTCTCGCTTCCAATGCGGGTCCTATCGCGTTGCCGACGGGCTGGTCGCCGTATGTGATCGCGCACTCGGTCCTTATCCCGAGTCTCGTCCCCAGTTCCATCAGATCGCGCGCATATTCCCTCGCCTGCTCCAATGACGTGACCTTCGTTCCCGTGCCCATCGGAATGTCCACGAGAAGATGGGTCGCGCTTATCGCCATCTTCTTACTTAATATGGAAGCCAGCATCTGCGCGCGCGGATTTATTCCCAACGGATATTCGATATCGATCACCATATCGTCGACCGGGGCGATGTTCATCGAACCGCCCCATGCGAACACCCCGCCTACCGCCTCCGCCGTCCTCTTCAGGGTTGCGGCATCCAGCTCCACGTCGCAGAACACCTCTACGAAATCCGATGTCCCGCAGGCGCTGCTTATCGCCCTCGATGATGTCTTGGGAAGCATCAGACCGGCGGCGGCCACTATCGAGACGACTATGGGCGTTATCTTGTTCCCCGGAACTCCGCCGAGACTGTGGAAGTCGAACACCGGCGTACGGTCGAAAATTATCTTCTCGCCCGTGTTCACCATGGACTGCGTGAAATTCGCTATCTCCTCCGTATCCATGCCGTTTATGTACAATGCGGTGAGCCAGGCCGAGACCTCGATCTTAGAAAGCTTGCTTTCCAGTATATCGAATACTATCTCATTTATCTCGTCCCTGGTAAGCTTCTGGGAATCCATCTTTTTACGTATGCTCTTCACAGATTCGGGTTTCGGCGAGAAGACTACCTCCAGCATCTGTTTGTCGGCGACGCCTATCTTCGCCATTATCGCCCTCGGTATGAGTATCTCGCCTTTCTTCACTATCGTATCGGAAATGCTCACCACTATCGTAAGCGACGTTCTTGCGTCCAGCCTTACGCGGTCCATCTGTTTTACTCCGAGTTCTTTGCAATCCTCCCTGTGCGCGATCACTCTCGGTTCCTCGGCGTCCACGTCGAATAATTTCGCTTTAAGTCTCATTTCGATCCCCACAGTTTCAATGCGGTATCCAGTTCGGCGTGCGTCCTCGCATATTCATCCAACGGGATACCGAGGAACGCCGCGTCAACTGCCTGGGACATCCCCATCGCCCCTTTCCTAACTCCGCCGGGATGAC
>WRKA01000036.1 GCA_009778265.1 Methanomassiliicoccaceae archaeon
TTCGGTGGGTCTGCGCTCCTGTGGTGTAGCGGCCAATCATGAGGCCCTCTCGAGGCCTCGACCCGGGTTCAAATCCCGGCGGGAGCACTCACATTCTATTCCATTAAAAGTTGACCCGTGCACCCCATATTCGCGTTTTTTACGATCAAGGTTCGCATAGCATCCGCTCTCCCGTTACCCGTTTAGGGCTTTCCCGGTGCCGTACGTCCGGACAGTCATCACATTTACCATTCATCCGCGTTATACTCAGAGAACTTTTCCGCATCCGGATCCCCTTAAGTACTGCGTTATCATTCTCTCGTCCGGTTCCCGCCTGTAGCGGGAACGGACACACGGTGTTCCGCGATCATTCCTCTCGGGCGGCGGATTCGCATTTATCTAAGATCATTCCAGATCTTCCTCCGTGACGCTTTCCGTCTCGAACACGCGCGCCGGTAATCTGATCCGGATCCGACACCCGTGTGCATACGTCAGAAGGCGTATCAGAGGAAGAAGACCGGAATTATCCCCTTGTAGTGAGTGCGCAATCTGTGCACTTTGACAATACCCTGAAACTCATTATTCTCGGACGGCATGACATCATAGACGAGCCTGTGCTCCGCGCTGATGCGTCTGGAGAACGAACCTTCGACCTCGCCTCTCAGCTTCTTGTACTTCGGAGGATACCGGAAAGGATCAATGATCAGAAGGTCGAGCTTTATCCCCGTATCCGCATCTGTCCAGTTCTTCAAGGTCCTTCTGCGCCTGCTTTGCAAGGATGACCTTATAGACCAGAGCCATTCCACCTTATGAATTCAGACTCCGGAAGTTTGCGGTTCTCTTTTATCTCTTCAACGAGACCGGGCACTCCCGTGATGTACAGAGTTTCAAGTATGTTTTCCCATTCCTCTTCCGAAAGCATGACCACCGTCCCCCTTTCGGAAGTTATCCTTACCGGTTCGTCGAGAGCGGCATTGATATAATTATAAAGGTCCGCCCCGGCTTCCGTGGCGTTGATCGTTGTCATACACATGCGATGGAGACCGTCAGATAAAAATGTGCGGTTTATCGTACGTACGTTGCCGAACTCGTTCACAAGGACGAAGTAGAACCGCAGATCGATCAGTATATGGGATCGCAGTTCGAAGAGAAATGCAGGCAATATCTGACGTATTATACAAAAGACCTTCCGTTCCATATCAGGGAGATAGGCGGATGGTGGGGCGGCGATCCGGAAACGAAAAAACGGGAAAGGGCGGATATCATCGCGTTCAACGGCAAAGATGCGATATTCGGCGAATGCAAACGGCGGTCCGATCCCGTCGACGCATCCGTATTGAAAGAGATGCAGAGAAAAGCGTCACTTTTTCATGGATCCGAGAGAAAATATCACTATCTGTTCTCAAGGTCCGGTTTTACTTCCGGCGTTATAGAGGAGGCGGAACGGGACGGCTCGGTACGGCCGATCGCGCTCGGCGAGATATATGTATCGTGATCGCGAATACGGTCACGGGACCCTTGTTCATCGGCACGGTCCGGCTCAGATATCTGTATGATCACCTTTCTCAAAGATAGGTGAACGGCCATACTATTATACACTCATAATATATGTTAAGTAATGAAGGCGAGAGGTTATGAAAAGCAGACCGTCCCATGTCCCAGACAGCAAAAATAAAAAGAATTTGATTTTAACGATATTGATCGCAGCGGCATTTGTTATTGCGGCATTACCATTTATCGTTCCCGGTGAGGGGTCCGAGAACAACGATGCGGTGACCCTGGCAGGCCCTCCGGGCGCTGATGAGCAATGGGCCTTCGGTTATAGCAGCCCGGATGAAACGAACGTATCGTACGGAGGCGGCACATACAGCTGGGTGATGGACACAAAGACCCTGACACTTAACAATGTCACCCACATCACAGGTGCCGCGACCGCGCTCTCCGTACCCAACGGCACGACGATCGAGCTCATCGGCACGAACACGATCGAAAGTGAATACGACGGTACCGAAAGCACTTACGGGATATTTTCGGGTGTCTTCACCATCACAGGCAGCGGCAGTCTGTATGCCGCGGGGGGTACATCGTCGTCATCGGTCAGCTGCGGCATATTCTCGAGCATCGACATCTCGATCGACGGTCCGGAAGTGACCGCAACGGGCGGGCAGGCGATATACAGCGTCGGCATTTCTGCAACTTCCAGCATATCGATCAGCGATGCGGTCGTGACCGCAACGGGCGGGCGGGGGGCAACCTTAAGTTATGGAATGAATGCGAACAACAACGACAGCATCATCTCTATCAATGCTTCGGTCGTGATCGCCGCGGGCGGCAACGATCGTGTCAGCGGCAACAGTTACGGCATTTTCGCGGGCGGCGAGATGATCGTCGGCGGCAATTCGGCGGTCGAAGCGACCGGCAGTAATGTTGTGACAGGAAATTTAAGCTACGGTATCTATCTGACCACGGAGAGCAGCATTTCGATCACCGGCGGCACGCTCACGGCCGTCGGCAGCTCCGGTGCGATCAGTGAAGAATACGAAGTGCCGGACGGACACACATACTGGGTAAATACGGCAACATCGGATCCCGGCGGCCCGGGGACCGAAAGCGACGGGTCCGACATAATAACAACTGAGTACAAATACGCAAAGATCAAAGCACGCACGTGTATCGATTCCGTTAAGATCAAAGGTGTCACGCTCCCCGTCGGCGGGGCCTCTCCCCAATTCGGTACGCTGATGGTCGTGGGTGAGGGCTATACGGCCGAAGTTCAGGCCTGGCGGGATGCGAACGGTGATGAGTTTACCGGTTCATTCGTTGCCGGAGAAGAATACACATTATGGACGGAACTGACCGCCGAAAGCGGATATATATTCGCGGATCCGATGACCGGCACAATAAACGGATCACCGGCCGATCATGACCGCACCATAGGTGAAAGAACATGGTTCAGCATAACATTCGTTGCGCTTGATGTCCCGGACACAACTCCGCCCGTACTTTCGTACGGAAGCGCGAACAGAACGAGCGACACGGCGGCAGCGATCACCTTTATCACGACCAAACCGGGCACGGCCTATTGTCTCGTACAGAACAGCGGCGGGACCGCCCCCTCGGAT
>WRKA01000037.1 GCA_009778265.1 Methanomassiliicoccaceae archaeon
CGAACGGCACGTATCGGAATGAACTCAGATGAGGTCCTCGAACCCTTCGACCACCTGCGGATATTTTTCCTTGATAGCTTTCAGCAGATTGTGAACGTTCACTTCCCCGATGTTCGCTTCGCCCATCATCTTCACCAGATCGTCCAGGATATCGTCGGATAACGACGCGAAACGTTCCTTGGCCATCCAGTTGCGGTACAGTTTGTCCTCCATGCGGTCGCGCCACATCTTCTCGTACGGCTTTAACGCGTTCTTCGAGAAATCCCCCTTCTTCGAACATTCCGTCAGCACCTTACCGGCGTACATGCCCGTTCTGCAGGCGTGCGCGATACCGCCTCCGGTTATCGGGTCGATGATCCTTGCGGCGTCGCCCACAAGTATAAGATTGTCGGCCGTTGCATCGTCAAGCCCGGGACAGGTGGAGACGCCTCCCCCTACCACTTCCAATATCTGCCCGTTCTTCAGTCTTTTATCTTTCTGAACGAACTTATCCAGATAATATTTCGGATCCGCGCCGTGTTTGCATTTGGCCAATTGGACCCCTATGCCTACGTTCGCCACCCGTTCGCCCTTGGGGAATATCCATATGTATCCTCCCGGTGCCTCGGAACCTATGACGAATTCGCAGTATTTCGGATCTATGTCGATGTTGGTCATCCTGTATTGGATGCATGTGTCGATATCCTTTGCCTGCAGCGTCGTATCCAGACCGGCCCATCTTGCCACCTGTGACTCGAAACCGTCCGCCGCGACCACACATTTCGCATATATCTCGATCTCCTCGCCCATGCTCTTGGCCTTTATTCCGACCAGCTTGCCGTCCTTCTTTATCACGCCCGTGCATCCGGTGCGTATCATTATCTTCGCTCCGGCGGCGGCCGCCTGTTCCGCTAACGCTTTGTCGAACATGTGCCTTTCCAGAACGTATCCCACTTCGGCACCCGCCTTGCTTTCATCAAGCTGGAACGTGAATCCTGACGGTGAGCGTATCGTAGCGCCGGCCATGTCCGCACATATCCACTTCGGGTCCGGTTCCACTCCGATCTCCGACAACCACTTTTTGGATACCCCTTCCGCACACCTCAGCGGAGAACCTATCTCCGCCTTCTTCTCTATCATTATGACATCCAGACCTCCGAGCGCCGCATATTTGGAGGCCATGCTCCCTCCCGGGCCGCCGCCTACGACGACGACGTCGCAATCCATCCTCTTCATTCAGACATCCTCCTTGGATAACGCTCCGACCGGGCACAATTTCACACAGCGCCCGCATTTGTTGCAGTCCTCGCTGAATTCGAGCACATAATCGTTCAGATATATCGCGTTCTTAGGGCATGAGCCCGCGCAGCATCCGCAGTGCAGGCATTTATCATAGCATACTTTCATCTTCATCACCGTCAGCAGTGTTCGTCCCCGTGCTTGGCCTTCCATTCCTCGAGCGGGACGGAGAATCTCTTTTCAACGTCCGCTCTGTATTCGGGGCCGCCGTTGTACGCGCAGAACGGTATCACACGCAGGTCCGGCGTAGCGTAATGCACGCCGCATCTTTTTACCCGTTCCACATCATAATTATAATTGTCCTGGAAGTGCATCCCGCCGATCATCATCATGCTCCACGAGAACTCCGCTAACGTTTCTTTACTCTTGTCGCTCATGATCGCCCTCATGATCCTCATGAACTTCTTCTTGGTCATGCCTTCGGGCATCTCATCCTCGTTCAGACATTCCTTGACAAGTCTGAGCAGAGGGAAGACGAGCAGTTTCTTGAATCTTTTCTTCTGGGCCGTCTCCGACAGTTCGTAGAACCCTCTGGACAGTTTTTCGGCGTTGACGAACCTAGGCATCGGTACCACGTTGCCTTTGTCGTCCTTGAACAGGTATGTGGCGATACCGCAGTGAGGGTGCGTTGTGAACGTAACTTTATTCTCGCCGAGCATCAGCGACGCCAATTTTGATATCGGTGCCACCACGGGTACCGGGAACCAGTCGTCCTTTGTCGTGTATCCCGTCTGTTCGCCTTCCGCCTTTATCAGGTCGGTCAGCGTGAACCTCCCCTTCGACAGTTCCTCTCTCGTTATCCTTCCGGTGAACGCGACCGGCTGGAAGTTGACCGCCCTTATCAGGTCGGAGTTCTCCAGCGCAAAATTGATGATATCGCCTATCTGGTGGTCGTTCACTCCGCGTACGATCGTCGGAACGAGAACGACGGACGGGGGCTTCTCCAATCTTCTGAGATTCTCAAGTACCTTCAGCTTGATATCGAACATCTTCCTGTCCCTCGCCTGTAAGTAAATATCATCGGAGACGCCGTCGAATGACAGGTATATTGTGTTGAGGCCGGCTTCCTGCGACGCTTTCACGAGATCGAAGTTCTTTGCGAATTCTATTCCGTTGGTCGCGGCCTGCACCTGCGCGAATCCTAATTCCTTCGCTTTTCTTATGAGGTCCACGAACCTCGGATATATGGTGGGCTCTCCGCCGGAGAACTGCAGCGCGGTGCATTTGATCGGTTCCTCGGACCTGAGCATCTTAAGCATCTCCACTATCGTCTCATAATCCGGTTCGTAGACGTAACCGGCCTGATTCGCGTTCGCGAAGCAGATCGGACAGCGCATGTTGCACCTGTTCGTAAGGTCGATATTGGCAAGCGCAGTGCACGTCAGCATCTCGAAATCCTCTCCTCCGATCCTCACGCAGACGTTCTTTCCGTCGCTGCTCTTGTCCATCGGATTCCTGAGACCTACCCCGTCGTATGCGAAATTCTCCGCTCTCAGGAATATCTCCGCGTCCGACCAGTATACGTCGCTGAACGAACCGTGCTCCGGGCACACCTTATCTATACAGACCTTTCCGTCCTTGTCCGACAGCGTTGCAGGGATCAATTTCTTGCACTCCGGACAGATGGATGTCGTTTGTTTGGGAAGGCCCCTAGGGACCCCGTAATCTTTGGCGGTCATGTCCCGCGATTGATATGAGTGAATATAATGGTTGGCGTGCGTACCCGCGCGGCGGACCGCGGCGGCGGCTGGTCGCGGGCATGCAAGGGAAGAGTTAGTATACATGTAGTATGCACCCATTATATCCTATCGCAAGAACTACGTATCATGCATCGA
>WRKA01000038.1 GCA_009778265.1 Methanomassiliicoccaceae archaeon
ATTCGCGGCCCCCGGGAGACTGATCGTCGGCGCCGATTCCCATACGTGTACGTACGGAGGTCTCAACGCTTTCTCGACCGGTATAGGGTCCACGGAGGCCGCCGCCGTGTTCGCGACCGGCCGCTTATGGTTCAAAGTTCCGGAAACGATAAAGGTGGAGCTTACCGGTTCCTTCAAAAGATATGTGGGCGGAAAAGATCTTATCCTCAGGATAATCAAGGATATCGGCGTGGACGGGGCGACGTACAAAGCGTTAGAGTTCTCCGGCCCGGGAGTTAAGAATGTCCCGGTGTCGGACAGGCTGACGGTGGCGAACATGGCCATCGAGGCCGGCGGTAAAGCCGGGATATTCCCGTGCGACGATCTTACGGAAGAGTATATCAGGGACACCGTAAGAGGGGATTACGAAAAAGTGTCCGCGGACCCGGACGCAACATATTCGCAAACGCTGAGATACGATCTCTCATCCATAGAACCGATGGTCGCGTTCCCGCACCTTCCGGAGAACGGGCGTTCGGTAAAAGAGGCGGATGTGAGGATAGATCAGGCGTATCTCGGTTCGTGCACGAACGGCCGGATCGAGGACATGAGGATCGCCGCCTCCGTGATCAAAGGGAAAAAGGTGGCGGACGGCGTCCGTTTCATCGTCGTACCGGCAAGTCCCCGGGTGTACAGACAGATGCTCGACGAAGGGTTATTCCAGATATTCCTCGACGCCGGAGCGTTCATATCCGGGCCGACTTGCGGCGCATGCTTAGGAGGTTACATGGGGATACTCGCGGACGGCGAGAAAGCGGTATCGTCGACGAACCGCAACTTCATAGGAAGGATGGGACACAAAGGATCGGAAGTATATCTTGCCGGTCCGGCGGTGGTCGCCGCCAGCGCCATAACGGGCAGGATATCGCTGCCAGAGGATACAAAGGTGCTCCGATGAACAAGATAACAGGAAAGATATGGAGATTCGGCGATCACGTGGATACGGACCAGATACTTCCGGCCGAAAGACTGGTATCGGAACATCTGGAACACCTGAACGATTTCATTTTCGAAAAGGTCAGGCCGGGACTGTCCTCGGAGATAAAGAAAGGCGATATTATCGCGGCGGGAAAGAACTTCGGATGCGGGTCCTCCAGAGAACACGCTCCGAGGTCGCTTATACAGGCGGGCATATCGTGCATCGTCGCCGAATCCTTCGCAAGGATATTCTTCAGGAACTCGATCAACGTAGGGTTACTTCTGGTGGAATGTAAGATCGATACGAAAGAAGGAGGTACGATAACGGTCGATCCGGATAACGGAAAGATCGTCGACGAGGATGACGGAAAGGAATATTCATTCCCGAAGTATCCGGAGTTCATAGGTTCGCTGATATCAAAAGGCGGCCTGATGGCGAAGATAAGGGAGGAATTGAGATGAAGCATCTTGCCATAATTCCCGGTGACGGCATAGGGAAGGATGTGACCGACGTCGGCATGGAGATGATCGACGTTATATCAGAGATGTCGGCGTTCGATTACGACGCCGAATTATTCGGCATAGGATCGGAACGTTATCTCAGGACCGGTGAATTGATAACGGAAGAGGAATTCGACGATCTGGGAAAGAAGGATGCGATATATTTCGGCGCGATAGGCGACCCGAGGGTCAGACCCGGCGTACTGGAACAGGGGATACTTCTGAACATGCGCGCCCGCTTCGATCAGTACATCAACTTACGTCCGGTGACGTCATGGCATCCTTTCGTCCCGCTGAAGAAGCATTTCGATTTCGATATATGTTTTCTCAGAGAGAACACGGAAGATTTCTACATGGGCGCCGGCGGCGTGATGAAGAACGGCAGGAATGCGAACGTGAACATTAAAAGGAAGCTTTACGACCTGAGTGTCGATATCGTTCCGTCATCATCCTCCGGCGACGAGTTCGCGTTCGAACTTGGACTTTTGTCAAAAAAAGGTGTGGAACGTTTCGCGGAATACGCGTTCATGACCGCCGATAAACGGAATGAGAAGAAAGTGACGCTGGTGGACAAGGCGAACGTATGCACATCGATATACGGGATGCAGAGAGAGATATTCTCAAAAAAGGCGGAAGAGTACGGCATGGGATTGGAGTACATGTACGTGGACGCGATGGCGATGGCGATGATCGTCCGTCCAGATACTTTCGGAACGGTCGCCGTTCCCAATCTGTTCGGCGACATACTGACGGACCTGGGGGCGCAGCTCCAGGGCGGTCTGGGGATGGGCGCAAGCGGCAACATAAATCCGGGAGGGGTGAGCATGTTCGAACCCATCCACGGTTCCGCGCCGGATATCGCGGGACAGAACAAAGCGAATCCGATCGCCGCGGTACTGGCGGCGAAGATGATGCTCGATCATCTCGGATATGAGGACATGGGAACGCTCCTTCAGAACGCGGTACGGAAATGCCTCGACGGCGGAAAATACACAAAGGATCTGGGCGGAGGTCTGGGAACGAAAGAGATGGGCGCCGAGATAAAGAACGCACTGCGGGGGATGAAATGAACGGGAATTCGGATCCCGCATGCAGATAACTATATCTCGGTCATAGTACGAGGACAGCGATCTGTCCGAAATTATATCATGTACGATATCATACATAATCAGCGCGGTGATAGCGTGTCGCAAATATGTCCGTATATCGATGACGACGTTCAAGAGACGGCCAGGATCGGGGCGAAGGAAAAAGGTCCATGTCAGTCGAGTTACGTTAACGAAATATTGAAAAAGAGTAACGAGGACAGACCGCCGAATGAATTGCTGATGTCCCTCGGCTCATGGGAGGACGATCTCATGGAGGTACCCGAAGAACTGCCGTGGTCTTTAGATATGAAGAGGAAGACCCTATGAAATATTTTCTAGACTTTGAAGTGAAAATAGGCACATTGTCAATATCGGCGAACACGATGGCGGCGGTCTGATGAACACAGAGGGGACATGGAAGGAGACGGACCTTCCGAGACCGATCCTTTCCGAACGTTTCGATCCGGACAGGACGTTCCTTGTTCTGCCGCTTATGCAAAATGTCGGTGTAAATTGTGAAAATGTCGGTGTAAATGGTGAAAATGTCGGTGTAAATGGTGAAAATGTCGGTGTAAATGGTGAAAATGTCGGTGTAAATGGTGAA
>WRKA01000039.1 GCA_009778265.1 Methanomassiliicoccaceae archaeon
CCCATTTTACCGGTCTTGAGAGCGTTCTCGATACCGGCGAGGTTGACGGCTACAGTTCTTTTGGTCATAGAGGCGAGTCTCTTGATCGCACCGTTGCGCAACGGACTGATGGCTTCCAGCGGCACTTCTTTCGCAATGCGCTTACCGCGGTCATCATACAGATCCACTACGTCCTTGTATTTTGGCATTTTATACCTCCATCTCCTATAATCTTCCCGAAACAGGCAAACCTGTTCCGCTCCCCTTGCGTTCCTGTAAATGACTAATTTACATATAAAAGTGTGTTTTTTTCACAAAAAGTCCACAATTGTTACATCCGATCGGAGGTTAACACTATATAAACAGAACGACCAGCAGACAAAATCGACGGATTGTTAACTTTTTTTCAGAGATTTAACGGAGCCGCGGACCCTCGCGTTCCGGATCCATTGTGGAGACCTCCAATCCGGGTATTATCATCCTCACGGAAGGCACGTTTATCTCCGGTCTCGTCAGGTCCGCGACGATGACCTTGTCGAGACCGCGGTCGATCAGACGGTCGAATACCGTCTCGATATCATCTAACACGAACGGTGTGTCAAGCCTCTTCATTTCCGATAATCTCACCTTCCTACCAGAATTTGAGTACCACACTCTGTTCATCAGTTTGATCTTCTCGTACCCCATTTCCTGCGTCACGCGCTGCAGTTTCGCGTTTATCTTCGAACCGTGTTTATGTGTGGTCCTCGATTGTGCTACTTCGGTCAGCGCCCGGACGGCGGCGATCTCCGGATTGAGGTGCGTTCCGACACCGATCGACAATAATTCCGGGTCCTTCGTCGCGACGTCGTCGGCCGCGGCGCCTATGGTCGGTATCCCGATGTCGCTGGTCAGGTCCTTAAGATAGATGTCCACGCCGTTATCATTGAATCTCTTTATCAGCCGGGCGCACAACGATCCTTCGTCCGCCGTGATGTCTGCGTTCGCCCTTTCTCTGAATTCGCATATCGACCACGCATCCCTTTCGATCAGTTCGAACATCCCGTGCAGTATCGCCTCTTCGATCGTGTTCCCGGAGGCGATGCCGTTCGTGTGGTATCGGAACAGCTGAAGGTCGCCGTCCGGAAAATACGGATGAAAAACGGCACAGGCGGGCACCCATATCTCCTCGCCGCGGAACAACTCGAACGCGCGGTACCACGCGATCGTCTCGTTCTCATAATTCATTGTGCGCGGCGGAAGTATCATATCCTTCGGATCGAGCGTAAGACCGTTCTCTTCCGCGTCCGCGAACGTTCCGTAGATTATCTCGTCGTCATCGCGCAGTTCCGCGCTGTACCGTTCCATCGCTTCCATTACCGCGGACGCTTTCGCCTGCTCCGGGGTCGGCCCTTTTCCGTTATAGAATTTCTTTTTGCCGTGGGCGTTGTTGGGACTTGCCACGGAGAACACCGGAATGCCGATGTTATCTTTTCCGGTAATATCTTCCAGAGGCTCGAAGCCGGCCGCGGATAACAGAGGAAGCACTCTCTCTAACGTTTCCGACGGTAACATCGTTCTTATTCCCGTATCTGCGGATGCCTTCGGACAGCGCTGTAACTGCATGGATATCACTTCTGCGGATTCTCTTTCTTATATAATTTCAGATCGGCGTTCTCGTCGACGACCAAACGTTCGACGAGTATGTCCACTTCCACATACTTTATGCTTTGATTCTTCAGCAGGCGCGACTGTATCATCTCGTAGAGATCGTCAACGTTCTTGGTGTACACCTCGCAGACGAGGTGATGATCTCCGAACGCTTTGTATATCGATCTCACTTCTTCGTATTTCACAAGATCTTCGATAATGTAAGAAACAGAAGATCCTTTGACGTGCAGCAGCAGCAAAGATTTTATCACGCTCAGTTTGGACGGATCGATCTCTATAGAGTAGTTAGTTATCACATTGTCGTCCTCCAGCTTGGCGATCCTTCTGCTTACCGTCGCTTTCGATATCCCTATCGATTCGCCGATGGTGCCCATTGACGTTCTAGAATCTTTTCTCAGTCTCTCGAGGATCTCCACATCCTTCGGATCCATCTCTTCCGTCATATTGCCTCAGCTCTCTCTCTCGGATGTATTAATGTAATATAAAATGGACTGAAATCGCGGACCGTTCACCGCAACGATCCATTTTCATGATCGAAGATCCATAATATTAAAATTATAGTAAATATCAATCTTTATCGGCATCCGATAAAGGATACTGCCGGGAAGCCCGGTTCGCCGTGGCCCGACGACCCGGGACCGCCCGATAGGAGGTGATAACACGATCGTGATTACTATCCGAATATCGGTAAGCCCCGACAGAGTGTCGACCGAGATCGGTTGGCACTGAACCGTGAACCATGGTTCCGTGAGGAACCCGTCCCCTCCGGGGGACGTTAATCACCTCTCTGAATATCAGAGCGACCACATTGTATATAAGAGTTAGAAATGGTAACTATCAAAATTAAAGAAGATATTAATTAATATATGCATCCTATATAGGATACTGTCGGGAAGTGGGAAGCTCGGTTCGCCGTGGTTCCCAGACCGTCGGCGAACCTGAACCGCCCCGAGGGAGGTGATAGGTTGAACCGCACCCGACGGATTCGCATCACGGTGAAGTGTGGTTCGATGACCATTGTCATCGACATACACTGAACCGCAGATGCGGCGATTGGTTCCCGTAAGGAACCCGTCCCCTCCGGGGGACGTTAAACCTCTCTCTGAATATCGGAGCGGTCACATTGTATATAAAAGTTACAAAAGGAAACGATTTAAAGATGATCATGGATGATGGTAACGATGAAGAACTACACCGTCTCAGGCAATCCGGATGTTATGGATCTTATAGAAACTTATGATCTCACATATTCCCAGGCGAGACGCTTTGCGATGTACCGCGACGGAATGAGCATGTCGGAGATAGCCGAGATAGAGGGGACCAAAAAGGCCCCGATACAGCACTCGATAGAACTTGCGAGACGCAAGATCGGCGAGATCGGCAGTTTTGATCTTGAGAGACCCGCCTAAAAGATAGATCACGACCGCGTTCCTATGCGTTTTGCGGTGAGTGGACTGGGCGAGATTTGAACTCGCGACTTCGTGCTTGCAAAGCACGCGATCTACCGCTGATCTACCAGCCCGTGTTCACCGAGTAAA
>WRKA01000040.1 GCA_009778265.1 Methanomassiliicoccaceae archaeon
CCAAAATATAAATATCCCATCTTTTATGCAAGAGATACCCGGCCTAGCTTAGCCTGGCTAGAGCGGCTGACTGTAGAGGGTTTTCGGAACATCCGATGCAGCCGCTGAGATCAGCAGATCCCTTGTTCAAATCATGGGGCCGGGACCATTAACATCCCTTAATATATATTAATACATAATGTAATGATGATCTTCTAGAACATCGAAGAGATCCTCTCTATTGTCTTAAGATTGCGGGCGGTCAGCGGCTGATGTATCTTCATAAGTGAAGCGGCGAGTTTTGAATCTCTTATGCTTTGAAAACATAATATGTATATCTCACGGTCCGTGATGTGATATCTGTCCCTGCCGTCATACGAGGCGAATGATCCGCTCACTTTTTTTATGTCTATGGTGTCGTTGGACAAATAGACATATGTGTGTTCCACATCCGGGTCCTCGTTCCGGGCCTGCTCTATCTCCGCCGCTCCGAAAGGTAACGGATCTATGATCCTCTCAATCTCCGCATCCGATCTGATAACGACGGCACTTTGAAAGCCGAATCGCTTTTCGAATGCCTTTTCAAGTAAAGGAGCAAGCAGGTGCTGCTCCGTATCGGATGAGAAGATCACGTTCCCGCTTTGTATGTATGTTCTTACGTTCTGAAGACCGAGGTCGGTGAAAAGCGTACGCAGATCGAGCATTTTCACAATATTCTTTCCGCCCACATTTATTCCGCGAAAGAAAGCGACGTATCTCAATTTACCTGCCTCCGTTCTTTATCCTGATATTACGCACACGTATATGCTTTCTATATCTTAAATCGGGACATCTCCGCCGATAGGAACGCATGCGTTGTTCACACAGCTGTCCCGTTCGTTCCAGAGGCCTTTTCCGTATACGTCCGTAAGACCGGAACGGTCCGCCGTTGAGCATTGTTGTTAACGCACTCGGGCCTTTATTTACTCACGACCGCTTATTGTCATCATATGCATACCGATACCGACGGAAATATGATATTCCCCGCGATGAAGGGAGGGGTCTATTATTCGGCGGTGTTTTTCTTGTTCTTATTGTGCGCCGTACTCCTCGGCATCTTCCTGTATCGTTCTTTCACCGGTTCCGGCGTCCCGTGGCTGTACGTTATGATGGCGACAATCTTTTTGTTGATCGATATTCTCATCATCGCCCTGTCCCGATTCAGTTACGTGCTTGACGAGAAAGGAATAAAACTGTCCTGGCAGGTCTTTCTGAGCTTGGTCATTCAGGATTCGGTCCCGTATGCGAAGATAATTAAATTCTACAAGACCGACGATCTTTTGGAGGCGGCCTCGCAGGTGACCTCGATAAGAATGATAAATATCGAATTCTGGAATAACAGCGGAAAAAAGGATAAGATCTCCGTCTCCCCGGCGGACAGAGAACGGTTCGTATCCGAACTGACGGAACGTACCGGTATTCCGCTGTCAGAGGACCTTCGCGCCAAAAAATGAGTTACTCGATCGGCATCGCTATCTTCGTCAGCAGTTCGCTCTCCGGAACTTCGGCGGGACCGTTGAAGTAGTATTCCCTAGCCGTTCCCGATAACTTGAAACCATTTTTGGCCGCGAACGCGGCCATCTCGCCGTATGTTGATTCCGTGTCGGAATACGAACCCCTGAACACGCAGGACACTTCCTTGCCCTCTTTTATCTTACCGGCTTTCACATCGCCGCGTGACGGTAACGGTCTGTTCACGGGCACACCGAACTCCACGTCGAGATCGTTCATGTCCGTGTTGTGGTACGTTATGAAAGGAGCGTCCTCCGGAAATTCGTTCAGTTCCGCGATATATGAGAATATCTTCGTATACGCTTCACCCACGAGTTTCGAAAGTTCCGTTACTTTCGCCCTTGTCCTGATGACCAATGTGTCCTGTTCCTTTTTTTCGAATATGTTGATGTCTGTGACCCTCGGCATTTTTCTCACACTTTAACAAAGATGTTCAAAGCGTATCGATTCATGATATTAGACATGTTCTTTTGAACGTCTCCGCGGAACGGCGGTTCTTTCAAAAAAAACTGACTGGATGTATGCGCTATTTTTATATCAATAAAAATTATACCCTCAATATGGCCTCTTTCGATGCACTCGGAAAAGACATGTCGTTGTTCGGCTTAATCGTCGGTGCGGTCGCACTTATAATAATCGTATTTCCGGTAGCGGTATTGATCATGGGTGTGATAGCACTCTTGTTCGGACTCATCAACTTCCTGAAGAACAATAACGATATGCTGGCGCTGATCTCGCTGATCTTAGGTATAGTGGTAATAATATTCTGTTGCTACTGGAACTACCTGCGCTGAACACGCGACAGAAACTTTTTACATTTCCTTTATTATAATTAAATCGTGACCTGTGGTTCGGGCAGATCTCTTTCACTTGTTGCAGAGGTATTTCCACGCATCCTCTGACGCGTCCATTATCTTTTGTTCGTTCAGCGTCCTTATCTTGCGGTCCCTCATTACGATATCACCTTGACATAAGACCGTCCTGACGTTCTGCGATGACGACGAATAAACGATATTGGAGACTATGTTCTCGGGAAGCAGAGGTCTCAGATTCGGCGCCTTTCCGTCCAAGATTATTATGTCCGCGAACTTGCCTTTTTCGATCGAACCGATCTCGCCGCCCATTCCTACCGCCTTCGCACCGTTCACCGTCGCGATATCGAGAAGCGTCTGCGCGTTTGTGACCGTAGGATCCCATCTGCTGGATTTCTGCAGAAGGCCGAGTATCTTCATCTCCGAGAACATATCGAGCGTGTTGTTCGTGGTGCTTCCGTCCGTTCCTACGGATACGTTCACACCGTTCTCCGTCATTTCCGGCACGGGGGCAACACCCCCCGTGGCCAGTTTCATGTTGGACACCGGACAGCAGGCCGCCGTCATGCCCGCCTTTCCCATCGATCTTACTTCGTTCATCGTCAGCCACGCAGAGTGTGCCGCCACCGCTTTCTCGGATAACACACCGATATCGCTTAGCCATTCCGCCGGCCTTTTTCCCGTTCTTCTTTTATGGTCGTTCACTTCCTTCCTGGTCTCGGAAAGATGGAAATGCAGCGGAACGTTCATCTCGTCCGACAATAGTTTCGCGTTCTTACACGTCTCTTCGCCGCATACGTATACCCCCTGCAATCCCACCCCGGGCCTGCACTTCCTCAT
>WRKA01000041.1 GCA_009778265.1 Methanomassiliicoccaceae archaeon
TGCTGCGGCGTTGCCGAACGCGGTGTGTATCCACGGGACATTCCATGCTGTGTACGGATAGATCGTCGTCGAGACCTCGAAACATCCGGTTGCGTTGGAAACGACGACCGGTTTGTCCGTTGACATCAGGACCTGCCGTACGATTATGCCTTCTCCGCATCCCGCGCACAACCTGTGGCCGGACGTCAGCCTGGACGGGGCCTTGGACAGTTCTTTCAGGGAGGTCATAACCTCACCCCCAGATAGTTGACCTTCTTCGCCTTGCCGGCGATCATATCGGTGAACACGCTCCTGAGGTCGTCGACCTTTACGTCGCGGCCTCCGAGTCCGTAAATATAGCTGAACAGCTTAGGCATCTTGTCCAGCGATGACGCTGATGCCAGCACGTCCTCGTACATCGGCGCGTAGGAGCCCGGGGACAGGAATTTGTCCAGAACGGCAACACCCTTCTTTCCAGAGACCGCTTTAGCGATCTTTTCAGAAGGCAGCGGTCTGAAGAGACGAGGCATGATGACTCCGACCTTTTTCCCGTCTTTGCGCAGTTGGTCCACCGCCGCTTTCATCGTTCCGAACGTAGATCCCAGACATACCGCAACGTAGTCGGCGTCCTTACACATATATTCCTCCACCAGATCGTATCTCCTTCCGGAGATCTTCTCGAACTCTTCGAATACGTCCTCGGCGACCTTGAGCGCCGCGGTCATCGCCTCGGCGATCTGATAGCGGTGCTCGAAGTAGAAATCGTGACCGTCCATCACCCCGTGCGTGACCGGATTCTTCCAATCCAGCAGCGGATGCACCGGCCTGTACTCACCGATGAAATCCTTTATCGCGTGAGAATCCAGCGGGGTCATCCTTTCTATGGCGTGTGTCAGAATGAAACCGTCGAGGCAGGTCATCATCGGCAGCTGAACGTCCGGGTGTTCCGCTATCTTCGGCGCGATTATCGCATTGTCGTACGCCTCCTGGACATTCTCCGCAAAGATCATCATCCATCCGGTGTCGCGGGACGCCATCGCGTCACCGTGGTCGCAGTGGATGTTGATCGGGGCGCTCAGCGCTCTGTTGGCGACCGCCATCGTCAAAGGCGTTCTCAGACCGGATGCGATGCCGAGCATCTCCCACATATACGCCAGACCGGCGGATGCCGTCGCGGTAACGGTACGGGCACCGGACGCGGCCGCAGATATGCACACGGTAAGCGCACTGTGCTCCGATTCCGTGCATACGAATTCTGTGTTCACCTCACCGTCCGCCACGTAATCCGAAAAACGTTCGACGATTATGGTCTGCGGTGTTATCGGATATGCGGCGCAGACATCCGGATCGATCTGTTTCCATGCCATCGCAATGGCGTTGTCGCCGTTTATCGCTATATCTTTGTGTTCCATGATGATCACTCCTGCACCATAGTTATCGCATGCTTGGGACATACTTTGGCACATATCCCGCATCCCTTGCAGTGCGTCATTCTTATTCCTTCGATCTTTCCGTCCTTCACTATAACGGAATCGTCGGGGCAGTACATCCAGCAGCTCATGCAGTCGATGCACACCTCTCTGTCGAGGATCGGACGGAAGGACCTCCAGTCGCCCGTTTCGAATCTCAGTGCGTTCCCCGGTTCGGTGACCCGGCCTCCGGGCATAACGTTGACCATATCACCTCACCTCCGTATACGCTCTCTTCAATGCGCTCAGATTCTTCACTATCGCCTTGTCGGGAAGTTTTCCGGTAAATTTCGTTGTCATCTGGTCCTCCAGCGAAGCGAACGAGACTATCGGCGAGATCTTGGCCAGCGCACCCAGCATGGATGTGTTCGCCATCGGTCTTCCGATCTCTTCCGTCGAGATACGCGTGGCGTCGACGGTGTAACATTTCGCGTCGGTCTGCAGAGCATCCCGCAGCTCATCCGGGCTTCCGGGATAATTGGCGAGTATGACACTCTCTTTTTTCAGACCCGCGGTTATCTTGACCTTGCCGACAAGCGTCGGGTCGAGAACGATCACCACATCCGGTTCGTAGACCTGACTGTGCACTTTTATCGGATCGGCCGATATCCTCGTGAACGCCCTTATGGGCGCACCCATTCTCTCCGGGCCGAACTCCGGAAAAGCTTTGACATATTTTCCCTCTCTTATTGCGGTCTCGGCCAAGATCTCATTAGCCGTGACGACACCCTGTCCGCCACGCCCATGCCAACATAGTTCCATGTCCAAATCTAACCCTCAAAAGACTGAAAGAACGGCATATGCTTTAAACCTTATGTCAATTTTCGGAAGAAACTGATGATAACAAGATATAATTCTGCGACATACGTAGAATATGATATTACAGAATACGATATACGTAGCATACATATCGGATGTCGTTGAACAAGTATAAATTTAGGAGTTCCTAAAAATTTTTGGGTCTTCGTAAATAGGTTTAAATGCTCGGCATCCGATTGCGTGGCGTTGGGTCCGCGGAGGGCCTTTGGGGATAATTATGAAAAGGATCGTGAATGTTAAAGACCTGCGTGTGAATGACATCCCGTTCGTCGGAGGGAAAGGGGCGAACCTCGGTGAACTGACCTCGGCCGGTTTCCCGGTCCCCGACGCTTTCGTGCTTTCGACGGCGGCATATGATCACTTCATGGAAAAAAGCAAGATCTGGAGCAAGGTGCAGGAAGAACTTGAGACCATCAGTAAAGAAAGCGACCAGACGCTCACCGACGCATCCCTCAGCATAAGGGCGATGTTCGAACAGCACGAGATACCCGCCGACCTTAAGAAAGAGATACTCGAGGCATATTCGGAACTATTCCCGAAAGGCAGGAAGGGATTCGTCGCCGTAAGGTCATCCGCAACGGCGGAGGACCTTCCCGACGCCAGTTTCGCGGGGCAGCAGGAAACGTTCCTTAACGTCTCAACGCCGGAGGACCTTTTGGACAAAGTGAGAAAATGCTGGTCCTCATTGTTCACGGCGAGAGCGATATCCTATCGCGAAAAACAGGGTTTTGCGCACGACGTCGTCAAATTGGCGGTGGTCGTGCAAAGGATGGTGAATTCCGAAGCGTCGGGGATAATGTTCACGGTAGATCCGAACAGCGGTAAGGAGGACATTATCGTGGAGGCAGGTTTCGGATTAGGCGAGGCGATAGTCGGCGGCGAGGTGACGCCGGACACCTATATGATAAACAAAGGTCAGATGGA
>WRKA01000042.1 GCA_009778265.1 Methanomassiliicoccaceae archaeon
AGGGCGGACGGTAAAGTTAATAAAGAAAGAGTAAATGAGGTAGCCCGGTCATTCAAGAATCTCTGTATTGACCAAAGAACTCCTTTGAGGGTCGAACACAGGCGTGCCGACCTCGTGAGAAAAAGGGAGATACTTTGGGTCGAGGCGGACTGGATCGATGAGAACACATTTGACCTGACCCTGGAAACGGAATCGGGAACGTATGTGAAAGAGTTCGTTTCAGGCGATGACGGCAGGAGCAGACCGAACTTCTCCGAAGTTCTCGGACTTCAGTGCCGTGTGGAGACGCTTGATGTATTGGCGATCAACGATCAATGAGGTAATCAGATGAAAGCATCCAAAGGGACAAGGACGAAGACCCGCACGCTTCTCAGAAAGAAGCCGAGGGCACGCGGACTTTCACCGATAACGAAAGGATTCCAGGAATTTGCGGAAGGGGACAAGGTCAATATAATCATTGATCCGAGCGTCCACGGCGGTATGCCGTTCTCAAGGTTTCACGGACTGACCGGCGTTGTTGTCGGTCAGAGAGGGGCGGCGTACGAAGTGAACGTCTACGACGGCAACAAACTGAAGATGGTGGTGGCTCGTCCGGAGCACCTTAAGAGAAACGTTTAAAAAAGGGATAAGATGGCTGAGAAGTACGTGTGTCTGGCCGAGGTCAAGGACCTCCTTGGCTCCGAAAGCGAGAAGAGAGAGTTATGCGCGGCACAGAGATCGGCACTGGAACACTCTCAGAGCATGGCGTCCCTGTCCGCGGACGATGTCAGAACGCTCACCGCCGAGGTAAGCGCACTCAGTTTTATGACCCCGTACGCCGCGTATAAGATCGGCGACATCCTCCCGAAATATCCTGAGGACGTGAGAGCGATATTCGCCAAAGAAAGAGTGAACCTTTCCGCCGAAGATATTAAACAGATATTAGAAATAGTGGATAAGTACCTTTAAGGATGCCGGTGTTCCCTATGGAAGAGTACGCACATATCTTAGATTATTTGGCGCAGGGTCTGCCCACAAAGAGCTTCGCCAAGAGCGAACCGCTGTGTTACGCGATCGGGGAGGAAGAGTTCAAGCTCTTCGAGATAGTTCCGAAAGCGAACGCGAATATAACGATAGGCGATCGCGTTTACATAGGAAAGGATGCGGCGTTGAGGACACAGGTCGATCACATAAAGAAGCGTGTCGGTTTTGAGGAACTGACGAGTGCGGCGAAGGCGGAGATGGAGTTCGCCATTCACGATATTGTGATGATGGAGCAGCCCAGATTCATACGGTTCTATAACGAAGCGGAGGCGATCTCGTTACGCAAGCATATGCTTGAAGAACTTCCCGGACTCGGTAAAAAAACGCTGATCGCGATATTGGACGAGAGGAAGAAGGGCGCCTTCAAGGATTTCGCCGACCTCGGTACCAGGGTCCCGCTGCTGAAGGGACCGGAAAAACTGATCGTCAAGCGTATCGAACTGGAACTGTCCGACATGACGCTGAAACATTACCTCTTTGTACGATGAACCGTAATGAAACGTCAAGACTGATCGGCGAAAGGAACATCGTACCGAAGAGGAGCAAGGGGCAGAATTTTCTTATCGACGACCGCGTGGCGTTACGCCATATCGATTTTGCGTCCGTCGGGAAGGATGACAGAGTGCTCGAGGTCGGTCCCGGTCTCGGGATACTGACGGAAAAATTGCTGAACGTCTCCGATCACGTCACGGTAATAGAACTGGACGAGAAACTTGCCGACCATATCGAAGAGACGTTCGGCGGCCGTCTGACACTGATACGCGGCGACGCTCTAAGCGTTACGTTCCCGGATTTCGACAGATTCGTAAGTAACTTACCGTACAGCATCTCCACTCCGATGATATTCAAACTCCTGGACCACGAGTTCGGGAAGGCGGTGGTGATGGTGCAGAAGGAATTCGCGGAACGCATGGTCGCGGAACGCGGAGAAGTGGATTATTCCAGACTTACCGTTAATGTCTATTATCGTGCGGAATGCCGCATCCTTGAGACCGTTCCGGCCTCGAGATTCAGACCGCGTCCGAAGGTGGATTCCGCTCTCGTCGAGATAATACCGAGGCCCGCGCCGTTCGCGGTGAAGGATGAGGATATGTTCTTCAGGGTCGTGGACGCGGGATTCACACACAGAAGGAAGAAGATAAGGTCCGCGCTGAGAACGGAAGGAATTATCATTCCGGATCACGCGGACATCCCGTTCCTCGACGACCGCATGGAAATTCTTTCACCCGAGGATATAGGGATACTTGCGGACGCTGTGTACGAACATTGTTCCGGCCCTCCGGAATGAACGGCGGCGTGTACCGTGAACACCGCCGGTCCATGAAGAAAGATATAACTGATTGATACCTATCCACATAACATGCAGATAGGTATAGTCGGCAAACCCAATGTGGGAAAATCAACGTTCTTCTCGGCGGCAACGATGGCGCACGCGGAAATAGCCAACTATCCGTTCACGACGATACACGCGAACAAGGGCGTCGCATATGTCAGGGCACCGTGTCCGTGTAAAGCGCTCGGCGTCACCTGTAATCCGAATAACTCCGCATGTACCGACGGTGTCAGATCCATACCGGTGGAACTGCTGGACGTCGCCGGTCTCGTTCCCGATGCGTGGCAGGGGAAAGGGCTGGGGAATCAGTTCCTGGACGATCTGAGACAGGCTGACGCGTTAATAAACGTGATAGACGTGAGCGGTTCCACGGATATAGAAGGGAATCCCGGGAATCCGGGGGATCACGATCCGCGCGAGGATATTGAATTCCTGAGAAAGGAAATAGAACTGTGGATACGCGAGATACTGAAGAACGGGTTCAGCAAGATCGCAAGGCAGGCAAAGATGCAGGGCGATAAGATCGAAACTGCGGTGCACGACCGTCTTATGGGACTGAACATCAGCGAAGCGCACATCAAACATGCGCTACGTGATGTATCGCCGCCCGAAGATCCCACGAAATGGGATGACGATGTCCTTCTTGCGATCGCAACACGGTTACGGGAACTCAGCAAGCCGATGATCGTTGCCATGAATAAGGCAGATATCGCTCCGAAGAGCAACATCGAAAGCGTCAGAACGATATCCGACAGAGCGGTCGTCGTGATGTCCGAGAGCGAACTGGCGCTGAAAAAGGCGGCCGCGGCGGGCCTTGTGAGATATGCGCCCGGTTCCGAG
>WRKA01000043.1 GCA_009778265.1 Methanomassiliicoccaceae archaeon
GAAACCCGCAGAGAAGAAAGCTGACAAGAAACCGGCTGAGAAGAAGCCCGCCGAGAAGAAAGCGGACAAGCCGGCGGACAAGAAGCCCGCCGAGAAGAAACCGGCGGATAAGGCGGAAAAGAAACCTGCCGCAAAGAAGAAGAAGGAGGCTGAATAAGATGGATTGGATCCCTAGGACAAGATTGGGACAGATGGTCCTGAACGGGGAGATCACGACGATGAGCGACGCGCTCGCCACTAAGCTGCCCTTAAGGGAAGCGGAGATAGTGGATATCTTACTCCCGGAGCTGAAGGACGAGGTCATAGATCTGAACATGGTGCAGAGGATGACCGACTCCGGGCGGAGGGTAAGATTCGCTGTCACTTGCGTTGTGGGGAACAGCGACGGATTCGTCGGCGTCGGAAGAGCAAAGGGAAAAGAAGTGGGACCGACCATCAGGAAAGCGATAGATAACGCGAAACTGAACATAATCGAAGTGAAAAGAGGATGCGGTTCCTGGGAATGCGGCTGCGCTCAGCCGCACTCGCTTCCTTTCGAGGTACAGGGGGAATGCGGTTCCGTCGTCGTTACCCTGAAGCCGGCACCGCGCGGCATATCGCTGGCCGTCGGGGACGTGGCGAAAAGCTTACTGATGCTTGCCGGAGTCAAGGATTCGTGGGGTTTCGCCAGAGGTAACACTAAAACAAAAGTGAATTACGCATTGGCGACGTTCGAAGCGCTGAAAGAGACAACACGCGTACGGGTCACGGACGCACAGAGAAGCAGACTGAACATCGTCTCCGGGCCGATAGGAATAACGGTAATGGAAACTGATGTCGACAGGACGGAGGAATGAACATGTACGCAGTGATACGTGTACGCGGACAGCCCGATGTCAACGTCGACATAAGAAGAACGATGGAGCTCATGAACTTAACGAGAGTGAACCATTGCGTCGTGGTCCCGGAGGACGACGTGACCAAGGGGATGCTTCAGAAAGCGAAAGATTACGTGACGTGGGGCGAGATAAATGAAGAGACGTTAGAGAAGATGATCCTCGTCCGCGGGAGGCTTTCCGGCGATATCGCGATAACGGACGATCATCTGAAGGCTAACACCGAGTTCGCAAGCGCGGCCGAAATGGCGAAGGCGATGATCGGCGACAATTACAAGATGAAGGATGTCGAGGGCGCTAAAGTAGTGTTCAGGATGCATCCGCCTGCAAAAGGATATGAAGGTATCAAGCGTTCCTACCGCAACGGAGGAGCACTCGGATACCGGGGTGAGGCGATCAACGAACTGATCGCAAGGATGCTGTAGGTGAGAAGATGCCAAGCAGAACGAAGAAATTCAGAGGACTGAGGACGCATGGCCGCGGCAAGAAAGCGGGCCGCGGCGCAGGGATAATCGGAGGTCACGGTAACGCCGGCCTCGGGAAGCACGAGAAGCTCCGTATGTTGAAATATGACCGCGAACACTTCGGAAGACGCGGTTTTAAGAGGCCTCAATGCGTGGTTTCAGCCAACAGGGTTATCAACATCAAAGAGATGTCGGAGTCATTGGAAGAATATGTGAGCCTCGGGTTCGCCGTCAGGAACGGCAACGCCTACAGCGTTAATCTGACCGAGGCGGGCATAGACAAACTCTTAGGCGTCGGAGAGATCGATGTCGCTGTCAACGTGACGGTATCGCAGATATCGGCATCGGCCAAGGCGAAGATAGAGGCCTCCGGCGGATCGGTAGCAGAGTAAGGAGACGGGAAAGGATGGAGGAGAACAAGAGCCTGCTGTATAGGTTCAAACCTATCGCCGATAGGCTGCCTGCGGTGACAAGGCCGGAAGGCCACGTTCATTTCAGGACGAAGATGATGTGGGTGATCGTAATACTGATCATCTACTTCTTTATGACCAACGTATACATATACGGTCTCGACCAAACGGAGACGCTGGACCTGTTCGCACAGTACAGGACGATCATGGCCGGCGCGTCCGGGTCTCTTCTTCAGTTAGGCATAGGGCCGATAGTCACGGCATCCATCATAATGCAGCTGTTCGTGGGCGCGAAGATAATCAAATTGGATCTTACGGACCGCGATGACAAAGCATGCTATCAGTCGTTCCTTAAGCTGTTAGTGATAATAATGATAATAGTGGAAGGGGTACCGCAGGTATTCGGTTATCTCGTACCCTCGTCGAACTTCACATCGATGTTCGGACTCGGAGGAGCGAGAGTACTGATAATCGTGCAGCTGTTCATCGGTTCGTATATCGTATTCCTGATGGACGAGGTCGTTTCAAAATGGGGTATCGGTTCAGGTATCTCGCTGTTCATCGCGGCAGGTGTGGCGGAATCGCTCTTCACAGGAACGGTCAATTGGAATCCGGTGGGCGCCGGAGCGGTCTCAATGTCGAATCTGCCCGCTGGAACAATACCAAAAACAATATACATCTTAAGTAACGTCGGCGCCGGCGACATGGCCAACGGAGGATACGAGCTGCTGATGCTCGGAGGTCCGAACCCATTGATAGCGCTGATAGGAACGATAATAATATTCCTGATCGTCGCGTATCTTGAGTCAACACGTATCGAATTACCGTTATCGCACGGCAGCGCGAGAGGTGCCAGAGGGCGGTATCCGATCAAGCTGATCTATGCCAGTAACATTCCTGTCATATTGATGTCGGCCTTGCTGGCGAACATAAGCATGTTCGCTTTGCTGTTCTATACTAATCCGGGGCTGAGCGGTATACCGTTCATCGGTCATAACGACCTGATCGGTTATTTCGATACCGGTCAGACCCACGCGGCGGGAGGCTTCGCGTGGTATGTGTCCGCCCCGACAGGGCTTACATCATGGCTACTGCCGATGTTAGATCCGTCGGTATATGGGAACGGGCACGGCGCAATTCAGAACTTAATGCACGTGGTGATCTTCTTTACCGTGATGGTATTGGGGTCGATCATGTTCGCGAAGTTCTGGATATCCACCACGAACATGGGTGCCGAATCAGTTGCCAATCAGATACAGAAGAGCGGTATGCAGATCCCCGGATTCAGAAGGGATCCCAGGGTGTTACGTCGCGTACTTGAAAGATACATACCGATAGTGACGGTATTATCGGGTGCGATAGTGGGAGCTTTAGCGGCGGGAGCGGATCTGATAGGGACAACGGGTAACGCATCCGGTACCGGTGTCCTGCTGACGGTAGGCATCCTGATCCAGTTCTACGAG
>WRKA01000044.1 GCA_009778265.1 Methanomassiliicoccaceae archaeon
AGATATGTGGCTATGCCGCAGTGCGGGTGCGTCGTGAACGTCACTTTGTTCTCGCCGAGCAGCAGCGACGCCAGTTTGGATATCGGCGCCACCACCGGAACGGGGAACCAATCGTCTCTAGACGTGTATCCCGTTTGCTCGCCCTCCGCCTTTATCAGGTCTGTGAGCGTAAATCTTCCTCTTGTAAGATCTTCTTTGGTTATCCTTCCCGTGAACGCGACAGGCTGGAAGTTCACCGCCCTTATCAGGTCGGAGTTCTCCAATGCGAAGTTGATTATGTCGCCGATCTGGTGGTCGTTCACTCCTCTTACGATGGTAGGTACGAGAACGACGGACGGCGGCTTCTCCAGTTTTCGGAGATTCTCCAACACTTTCAGTTTGATGTCGAACATCTTCCTGTCCCTGGCCTGCAGATAGATGTCGTCGGAGACGCCGTCGAACGACAGATATATTGTGTTCAGACCCGCTTCCTGCGACGCTTTCACGAGATCGAAGTTCTTTGCGAACTCTATTCCGTTGGTAGCGGCCTGCACCTGCGCGAATCCCAATTCCTTCGCTTTTCTGATAAGATCGACGAACCTCGGATATATCGTTGGTTCTCCGCCGGAGAATTGTAACGCGGTGCATTTGATCGGTTCCTCGGACCTGAGCATCTCCAGCATTTTCACTATCGTCTCGTAATCCGGTTCGTAGACGTAACCGGCTTGGTTCGCGTTCGCGAAACATATCGGACAGCGCATGTTGCACCTGTTCGTAAGATCGATGTTCGCTAACGCCGTACAGGTAAGCATCTCGAAATCCTTTCCCCCTATGTTCACGCAGACGTTCTTTCCCTCGCTGGTCTTGTCCATCGGATTCCTGAGGCCTACGCCGTCGTAAGCGAAATTCTCCGCCCTCAGGAATATCTCCGCGTCCGACCAATAAATGTCGCTGAACGAACCGTGCTCCGGGCACACCTTGTCTATGCAGACCTTTCCGTCCTTCTCCGACAGCGTTGCAGAGATCAGTTTCTTGCACTCCGGGCAGATCGACGTCGTTTGTTTGGGAAGGCCCTTCGGGACCCCGTAATCTTTGGCGGTCATGTTCCGCGATTGATATGAGCAAATATAATAGTTGGCGTGCGCTGGCGCACGAAGGACCGCTCTCACGGCGGTCCCGGACGGACGAAAATTTGAGGAGTTAGTATAACTGTAGTATGCGCCTATTATATTCTCCCGCAAGAACTACGTATCATGCAACGAAAAATTTCGGGACGGATACGTAATGATAAAGGGAACATGCCCTTCGCTATGATCGCCGTCACTCTGCTCATACTCGCCGGTGTTTACGGCGTGGTGACGTCGTCGATCGAAAGATCGGAAAGCAACATGAACGACATGGAAAATGAACTGAATTCCGTAGGCAGTGCGATGAACGCCGCTAAGGACCTTATTGAACGCGGAGCGGGAGAGATAATATTGGACATGAGCCGCGAGACCTCCTCCGGCGGCCTCGAGGAAAGGTTCGATGCTTTTGACGCGAGACTTAACGATTGGCTCGGGTTCCAATTTCCGATGAGGGCGTCCGGCGCCGTCATAACCGTTTCGGAACACGATGTGCTGTTGAGCGTAGGTACGCTCAAAGCATCTTCGGACGACGATATGTTCAATGGTGTAAGGCCGTCGAGTTTCCGCGCCGACGGTGATGTCGTGATGAAGATAACGACATCGTCCGGTTTTGTGGAAAAGACCGTGAACATCAGTGCGGACAGCATGTCCGCGCTTCCGCTGCTTCTCGAGAACGCATCCTTATTCGAACTTTCGATAACCGGTCCGTGGTCCATGGTGACCGAACTGATGTCCTATCAATTGACCTCGCTCGCTCAGTATCGGGTGATGAACGGTTACGGTTCGATATCCGAGTACGGCGAAAGGGGAACGAACGCGATACTGACCAATGCGGACGTGGAACTCGCGTACCGCATAGCATTATCCGTGGCCGAGGCAACATACCTGCACACGGCGTCGGATGACGAATACGATCTCACATCTTACGAACGGGCGGACGTGGCCGAACTGATCGCGTTCCGCGACGGTTTTATGGAGATCGACCTCGGAGCCGTGATGGCGCAGACGCTCATCGGACTGATCGACACTCTCCTCATCAGCTGGCTGGATTATCTGATGCTGACGAAGATACTGGACCTCATCGAAGGGATAACCGATGCGCTGAAGAATGCGTACGATTGGCTTCGGAACCTTTTCGGGAAAGGTGACGCGGAGACCGCCCAAGGGTACATTTCGGGAACGATGTCCAGATTGGGGATACCGGAATCGGAGTACCGATACCTTCTGAACGGAATGATCGGCATCGTCAATCTGCCGTCCGTCGAATTGGACATGAGCTACATAGGGAACGAGAAAATAACGATACCTTCGTCCAGGGCGGCGTTCGATTACCCGGACGTCGACATCCTGAAATGGAACGGATGGAACGGTTTCATGAGCAGGTATCGCAGTGAACACAACGAGATCAGGGAGAAGATCAGCGGAATGCTCAACGCGATCGCCATCGGCCTCGCCTCGTCCTACGGTATGGGAAAGGTCAGGATAGGGTGCGATCCGTACGACGCCGACGGTTTCCTGGAAACGGTGATCGGCGCCGTGTACGAAGCGCTGGAAATGAACAGAACGCACGCCGAGGACCTTATGGAAAGTACGATAAGATCGGAAAAGATCATCGATCCGCTGTACGCGTCCATCTATAATCAGATGGAGGCGGGCGTGAACAGCCTTTTCAAAGTTTCCGAACTCGAGAACAACATACGCACCGCGATCAAAGAGAACATCACCGGATACCTGAGGGATAAGCACGGCGTCCCCCTGGACCCGTCGGCGGTAGACTCGGCGGTGGAGGAGATGATGAACTCATACGAAGTGGTGCGCACGATAGCCGATTATAAAGAATTCGCGGGACACCGGATGGAGTTGTTCGAAAGTGTCCTCAACAACGTCGAAAAGAAGAACGGATCGATGTTCATCGACCTCGTCGTGATACTGGTGAGATTCGGGATCGACGCTCTCGGCCTTTATCCGATGCTCGAGAGGAAGATGGCCGCCATGGTGGAAGAGATGGCGATGTTCGCCGCGGCGAACCCGATGGAGGGGATCTTCGAACTTCCCGGCACCGATTCGTTCATACTGGACGACGGCAAAGGAACGGTACTCAAAGAAAAGGTCT
>WRKA01000045.1 GCA_009778265.1 Methanomassiliicoccaceae archaeon
GCCTTCCCATATCACGGACATATCGAAACCGCCGTCCCCCGACCGCGGCGCTATCCTTTTCCTTTCTTTCCGTACCGTATCGATCTGCCGGCGTATCGTCTCGTCGTTGAAGTTCACGTTCGTCACCGCTGTGAACAGTCCGTCCACGACGATCCTGCATGTGCTCTCGGCCTTCGGACCGTCTCCGGCCGCTTTAGCCAATACTATAAGCTCGCCGGTCAGAACGTCCTGCAGGTCTGCCGTTTCCGCTTTCTTGCCGCACGCACCGTTCACGGTGCACCCTGTTCCTTTCGCTGTCTGTTCGCATTGAAAACAAAACATTGTTCTTTTCCTCCTTCAGTGAATAGAACAAATAACTATAAAAACAATGATATTGTTGTATATACAACAAATGGTGAGAACATGAACGAGGTCCTGGAGATGGTAAGAAGCAATCCCTTGTTCCAAGGGATAGCTTTCAGCGACTTCGAACGGATGCTGAATTGCCTGTCCGTCCGAACGGCGCAGTACAAAAAGAACGACATAATACTGCGGTCGGGTGATGTGGTGGATTTCGTAGGCCTGTTATTGTCCGGAAGCGCCAAGATACAGAAAGAAGATATCAATGGAAAGGTTTCAATTCTGACGGAACTCGGTACCTCGGAACTCTTCGGAGAGGTGCTTGCGTGCGCCGGGGCCGACCACAGCCCGGTGACGGTGCAGGCCGCCGAAAATACCGAGATACTGTTCCTTAATTACA
This sequence comes from Methanomassiliicoccaceae archaeon, assembly GCA_009778265.1. Taxonomy (GTDB): domain Archaea; phylum Thermoplasmatota; class Thermoplasmata; order Methanomassiliicoccales; family Methanomethylophilaceae; genus Methanomicula. The sequence continues at coordinate 740 of WRKA01000045.1, forward strand.
GAAAGATAATAACCACATGCACATCCGCCTGCCCGTTCCACACGCGGCTCATAGAGAACATGCTGAAACTGATCGCCGGCAAAAGTCTTATGCTGAACCGGAAGATAGAGATACTTTCCAAACGCACGACAAGAGAAAAATTGTTAACTTATTTTGATACGGAAAGAGGTGCGTCGAGAAAATTCATCATACCGTACAACCGCGACGAACTCGCCCGTTACCTGTGCGTGGACAGGAGCGCCATGTCCAACGAACTCTGCAAGATGAGAAGCGAGGGTCTGATAAAGTTCAGCAGGAACAAGTTCGAGATCCTTTGATCTCATTTTTCTCCGGGATCGCGGTTACCTTTCCGGTCTCATCGCTCATCACCGACCGCATATCTGATCGGATCCGTGATCGTCCGATCGATAGGCCAACATGAATTTTTTTACTATTTTTCGGCACGACTTTTTGTTACAATTCACTATTTTTCGGCACGAGTTCCTTTCGCGCCCCCGCAAAAAAACGGAACCTCCGTCCGTTCACTGACCGCGTATCTCGTCGAACTCGTAATTATCCCAATCACGGAGGCCGATCGCAGCTTCGAGTTCCGGAGGGGTGAGCATCGGCTTTCCGTAACGCGCTGAATCGTCCATCGCGATCCTCGGACATGCTGTGTTCACGTACGCGTCGACACGATAGGAAAGAAGAGCATCGGGTGTGATATTCTCCATTACCGCCTTATACGCTTTCTTTCCTTTCGATACGATCTTTTTCACAATGTCGCAGGCAAGGGCATCCCTTCTCTGCCCCGCTTTCGTGGAAACGATGACGAGGAACGAATCCGCGTCCTTCGCTTTTTCGATGGCCGCGAATCTTTTTCTCAGTATGCGGTCCCTCGTTTCGTTAACGGAACGGAGTTCGTTCGTTATCGGGTCGAACACCTTTATCTCCTTACCGGCACCGAAGGCCGCCGCCAGGGGATGGAAATCCCCCTCTCCGATGAACAGGAAACAATCAACGTCCTTCGCGACGGAGGATGCTGAGGAGCAGTTGCATCCCAGCACCTGGCCTTCGTACCTTATGCGATCGTCGCCTTTTCCTATCGCGACCTTTTTTCCGAGGCCTTCCAGCGTTTCTTTCACCGTACCGAGGACGTTAACGTACTGAACGGTCGCCAGTAATCCGACGCGTTCCGGAAGTTCGGACGCGATCTTCGTTATCCCATCTTTGACATCGACGGAAGCGAATGCTTCCACAAAAAAGATGTTATCATCATCCTTCATGATCGACGGTATCGGGGAATGACCGAAATGGATCAGACCGTTCGCGATATCTTTGTAATTAACGTACAGATCGCATGCTCCGTAACACGGGTCTCCGATGATCGTCACCGGAATATTGTTCACAGAAAAAATATGATCGGCGATCTCCGCCGCCCTTATCTTAAGCCCTTCCGGCAATTGGACCGCCACGGAGGAAAGACCTCTGAGGCGTATCCATTCCGTCACATCGTTGAGACGAAGATCGAACATGCTCACGCAATTAACTCTTTACCGTTCTCTATGTCAATGTAACACGGAGCAGGATATTTCATGGACGCTTTCCATAATGCTTCCTTGGCAAGGTTGAAATGTGCGGGTCCGCAGTATATCGTGAGGATGGGCTGATCGTGCTCCATCCTTGCGGCGGTACCGACGTTCTTTCCGAACGCCGCCCTCATTCCCGACGATACACGGTCCGCACCGGCGCCCGTTGCGAGTTTGTTCTCTCTCAGGACTATGTGCGGATATACGCGTACTTTCATGTGGTAATTGGCAACGCCCGCTTTCTTGCTCATCACTCTGTTGGCGGCGATACGTCCCGCCTCCAGGGCGGTGTGCCTCACCTGAACTCTGTTCTCCACTTTTAACGTCAGCATTATCGGAAAATCTGTGGATGAGGATCCCATGTCGTACTGGAGGATCCTGTTGTTGGGTACTCCTCCCATATACTCTCTGCGGGTGAACGCCTGACCCTTTACCTGTCTATACATCACTGCGGGCTTTCTTGCCATTTTATCACCAAGGATAGTTTAGTGAGAGCAGACAATCCTCAATTTATATTTAAGGACTTTTGCTTCTTCACATCTCAAACATACGAATGCATCCGATTGGCGCTTAGGATATAAGGGTTTCTGTCGTGCGCATCACATGCACATATGTTTTCTTTCTTCCGCATGAGCGCCGGCGCCCGCGAAAGTAAATAATATATCCGCATTATAAGGAACGGAAGGGACGATGAGATGTTCAGCATAACTGTGAGGTCCGAGAAAGAAGATAAACGCATCCCGATAGCCGTTGCTTCGGATGTGATGTTCGATATTCAGCTTTTACTGACGCATATCGGCGAATCGCTGATATCCGAGGAGTTCGGAACGTACAGCAGGCCCGCGGAAGCGCTGGTCGAAAGATTCATGTTATATATGGACCCGGACAGCGGAGGCATATCTTTCAGGACGT
>WRKA01000046.1 GCA_009778265.1 Methanomassiliicoccaceae archaeon
GACGGCGGTCTCGCGGCGTATTCGGAGATGGTGAACTTCATGTTACGCAATAAGATGGTGATATGCGGTTCGTCCCCGCTCACGGTACTGACGGGGACCAAGCCCTCGGAAGTGCTGAACGACAGGGCCGGCGTCGCCGCATTGAAAGAACTCGCCAAAGAAATGATATGGGCTCTTTCATTCAAGAGATGATATCATTCATCGCTTTCCGCGGAGGTCCAAGATCCTGTCTGCATTTTTGAAATGAAAATAAATGTATCTCTCTACCCAAGGGATCTCCGAAGGTTCTTTAATGATCTTCATCTCGCCCTCATTCTTCGAAAATACTAATATCGGGCATTCTCCGCTGTTATCGAAGACAGACGCGATATCCGCTATTTCTATGTACTCTTTGAGATTGTCCATCGTTCTTTCGTATCTGGAGAATACCTTGGACCTTTCAACGTTGTGTCCTCCTCTTTCAACTCTTTTCTGAACTCTTCGATAACACAGATCCGCACTCTCTGTCGATACGAACAGAACTTCGACCTCATATCCTTTCGATGCGGCCTTTTTCAGAAATTCTATTTTATCTTTCGTTGAACCCACGGTTTCGAATCCGAAGGAGATACCATGATCCAGCAAACTGTTCCTCAGAAGTTCGCATTGTTTCATGGCGAAGAGATATTTCTCAGCATAGTCATCTATGTCTGAAACACCTTTGGCGTAGTTATCCGGATTGATCAGATTTTCTCCGTACTTCTCCGCAATTCCGGATGATGTCACTATTGATGATTTACCGGAACCGTTTGGTCCGATAACGGCCAATAATTTACGATCTGACAAAAAATCACTCTTTTTCATCATTAGGCCAATTATCTTTCAAGGCGGACGTCGGGACCGGGTCGAATTTAGATCTGTAGCTGAATTCAGACCCTTCTCCGACTTTTGACACCTTTTCCAGAAATTCTTCTGATAAGATATATGGTTCCATTGTATGCCAACCTCACTTCGTATTAAGGAATGTTATTTCCTTTATATAGGTTATTCTAATAATCAAAATTTTGTTTCCGGGTGTGTTTCCGGAATGGCCGGCAATGATATTTCGCTGAAAAAGCAGTATATATACTGCAATTTCATTATGAGTGAAAGATGTACTGGCGAGACGATTACGAGAAAAAGGTCTCAACGCCCAAGAAAGCGCTGATGTCCGTTAGACCGGGAAGAACGATATTCATCAGCGGAGGCTGTGCCAGGCCGAAATATATGCTTGAGAATCTCCTGAAAAAGGAGAAATCGTCCGACAACAAGATACTCACGTCGTTCAATTTCCTGCCGAGTCCGTTCTCCGACGAGAAGGTGCAGAAGATATTCCGCGTGAACTCCTTCTTTTTGGATACGGAGGTCGAGGAGGGGGTATCGAAGGGAAGGATGGATTATACGCCCGTTCATACATCCGAGCTGCCGTACATGTTCGAATCCGGAAGGATATCCATCGATATCGCGATAATCCAGGTGTCGGCGCCGGACATGCACGGCTACTGTTCGCTGGGAACGTCGGTGGACATAACCAAGTCCGCGGTCAAAGCGGCAAAGATCGTGATCGCGGAAGTGAACAGGCAGATGCCGAGGACGCTCGGGGACTCGTTCGTCCATACGTCGGAACTGGACCACATCGTAGAAGTGGATTATCCTGTGGAACATGAGTTCGACCCGGAGGAGGTGAGCCAGGATGTTCTCGACGAGATAGGAAGGAACGTTGCCGTACTGGTGTCCGACGGTTCCACACTGCAGATAGGCATCGGAAAGGTTCCGAACGCCGCGCTCAGGCACATGAGCAATAAAAAATATTTGGGCATTCATACGGAGATGTTCTCCGACGGTGTCATCGATCTCGTTGAAAAAGGTGTGATCACGGGAGAAAAGAAATCGATACATCCCAACAAGATAGTCACTTCTTTCGTAATAGGATCGGCAAGACTGATGGAGTTCGTGGACAACAACCCGACGATAGAGTTCCATCCTTCCGATTACACGAACGATCCGATAGTCATCGCTAAAAATAATAAAATGGTGGCTATAAACACGGCATCGTCGGTGGACCTCACCGGTCAGGTCCTGTCGGACAGGACGGGACTGAAGGATGTGGACAATCCCGGCGCATCGTCGGAGTTCGCAAGAGGCGCATCATATTCGAAAGGAAGATCGATAATCGCGATCCCGTCAACGGCGGAGGGGATGTCTAAAATAGTTTCGTCGGTTCCGCAGGGCGCGGGCGTTTCGATGTCCAGGGAGGACGTTCACTACGTCGTGACGGAATACGGTATCGCGCACCTGAGGGGAAGGACGCTGGCGAACCGCGCCCTCGAGCTGATAAGCGTGGCGCATCCGAGCCATCGGGCGAGACTGCTGGACGAGGCCGTCGAGTTAGGATATCTGCCGAAGGACCAGAGCAAACGCCCGTACACCGGGAAACCGTATCCGTCCGACCTTCAGCTGCGTGAGACGTTCGCCGGCACCGAACTTCTCATACGTCCGGTGAAACCGACGGACGAGGACATGATGAAAGAACTCTTTTATTCGTTCTCCGAGAAAACGATGCACCAGAGATTCATGTCAAAGAGGATGATACAGCCGTGGTTCGAACGCATGAGCCAGGTGAACATAGATTACGATGCCACAATGGCGTTCGGCGTCTTCTATAAGATGGGAGAGAAGACGGAGATGGTGGCGATGTGCAGCTACGAATACGATATAAAAACGGGAAGCGCCGAGGTCTCGTTCGCCGTAAGGGACAGCTGGCAGGGAAAAGGATTGGGAACGTATCTTCTGAATCTTATGATAAGGGTAGGAAAATCAAGGAACATAAAGGCGTTCACGGCCGAGGTCCTTTCAACGAACGTCGGGATGCTCAATCTCTTCTACCGTACCGGACTGGATGTGAAAGCAAAATTAGAGGAAGATGTTTACGTCGTATCCTTCAACCTGGTGAAACAGTCGAATTGATCATTTCCTGTCGTGATCCCTGATCTCGACGCGCCTGATCTTTCCGCTGATCGTCTTCGGAAGTTCGTTCACGAACTCGACCACTCTCGGATACTTATACGGCGCCGTTTCCCTTTTCACGAAATTCTGAATTTCCTTTTTCAATTCGTCGGAAGGCGTGAAACCGCTCCTGAGCACTATCGTCGCCTTCACCAGCTGTCCCCTTATATCGTCGGGAACGCCGGTGACCGCGCATTC
>WRKA01000047.1 GCA_009778265.1 Methanomassiliicoccaceae archaeon
TTCTTCTTCAAGGGACTGTCGGCGCTCGGTGATGGCAGACCGGCAGACGAACTGCTGGCGCTCGTTATGGAACTGGGCGGCGTGAACCTGAAGTGCATGGAGATGCTTGACGCCGCGAACACGGGCGCTTACGGTAAACCGGTGCCGACGAAGGTGACATGCACGATCGAACCCGGTCCGTTCATCGTCATCTCGGGGCACGACCTCCGCGATCTGGAACTGCTGCTGAAGCAGACCTCCGGAAAGGGTGTGAACGTATACACGCACAGCGAGATGCTGCCGGCGCACGGATACCCGGAACTGAAGAAGTATCCGCACCTCAAAGGCAATTTCGGGACCGCGTGGCAGAATCAGCAGACCGAGTTCGACGGCATCCCGGCGCCCGTCCTTTTCACTACCAACTGCATCGTGCCCGTACGGCCGAGCTATGCGGACAGAGTGTTCACGACCTCGGTGGTCTCATATCCGGGAACGGCGCACATAGGCGACGATAAGGACTTCTCGCCGGTCATAAAGAAAGCGCTGGAGCTCGGAGGTTACAAGGAAGCGCGTAAGATGACGGGCATCAACGGCGGCGGCACACTGACCACCGGGTTCGCGAAGGACGCGGTCCTGTCCGTTGCCGGCACGGTGATCGATGCCGTGAAGGCCGGAGCGATCAGACATTTCTTCCTGGTCGGCGGATGCGACGGTTCGAGACCCGGGAGGAACTATTACACGGAATTTGTGAAGAGATCGCCGAAGGACACGGTGATCCTTACGCTTGCGTGCGGTAAGTACCGGTTCAACGATCTCGATATCGGTGAGATCGGCGGCCTGCCGCGTATCATGGACATAGGTCAGTGCAACGACGCTTACAGTGCGATCAGGATAGCGGTGGCATTGTCCGAGGCGTTCGGCTGCTCGGTAAACGAACTGCCGCTGACGATGGTATTATCGTGGTACGAGCAGAAGGCGGTGTGCATACTGCTGACGCTGCTTTCGCTGGGCATTAAGAACATATATCTGGGGCCGAGCTTACCGGCGTTCGTATCGCATAACATCCTGAACACGCTGGTCAGCATGTTCAACCTGACGCCGATCTCTACGCCGGAGGCAGATCTGAAGAAGATGCTGGGATGATCATGTCGGCGGACGAGGCCACCATAACGTTCACCATCATCGAGACCGGTCTCTTTTGAACAAACCTTTTCCTTTTTCCCTTTTTAATTCGGGTGGAACAACGGCAGCGATGTACTGCGGACACAGAATGCCGCGAACCTTGACGAAGCGTGATCTCGTTGAAAGTTCGTGCCGAATTACGGTAAATTGCGCTTAAAGTTAGTGCCTATTTGTGGTAAAAATCATTGAAAGTTCGTACTTATTTGCTGTAAAAACAGATAAAAGTTCGTGCCGAAAAATAGTAATAAATAGATGCTGGTCCATTACAACAATATGCTGAGGAGAAAGATCACCGACGATCTTCTTAAATGGAAGAACGCACCGAAGAAAAAATGCATTCTTCTGAAAGGCGCGAGACAGGTGGGAAAAACATACATCGTCGACGATTTCGCGAAAAAGAATTACGGCAATTATATTTACATCAATTTTGAACTTTATCCGGAGATGAAAAAGATCTTCGACGGAAATCTGGATGTTGATTCTATTGTGAGGGGCCTGAGCACACATTTCCCGAAAATAAAGTTCAAACCCGGTGACCTTATGATATTTTTAGACGAGATACAGAATTGTCCGAACGCTCGAGTATCCTTGAAATCATTCTCTCTCGACGGGAGATTCGACGTCATCGCTTCCGGATCTCTGCTGGGTCTGAATTACAAGGAGGTGTCATCATATCCCGTGGGGTATGAAACGATAATGGAATTGCGGTCATTGGATTTCGAGGAATTCCTATGGGCATTCGGCATAAGCGACGAAATAATAAGTTATCTATCCGATTCCGTCAAAAAAAAGGTACCGATAACCAACGGGATCCTGGAAAAGATAGACGAATACTACAGATGGTATGCGATCACCGGAGGGATGCCGGAAGCGGTGAACATATTTATCGAAACCAACAGTTTCGGAGAAGTGATCTCCGTGCAAAAGAGTATCATCGCCGGATACATGAACGACATATCAAAATATGCTCCGGATGAGGACAAGAAAAAAATTTGGGAAACGTTCCGTTCTGTACCTTCTCAATTGTCAAGGGAGAACAAAAAGTTCCGGTATTCCGGTGTAAATGGGTGCGGGAAGGGAGAAGGGTCCGAAGAGTACGGCAGCAGCCTGTTATGGCTGTATGACGCAGGCATAATCAAATTCTGCAACAATCTCCAAGAGCCATACGCACCATTGGCGATGAACATGATACCGGACAAGTTCAAAGTGTATCTGCACGACACCGGGCTGCTGGTCTCGATGATGGATCCCGGTGTGCCGATAGCATTGCTCGGCGGAGACATGAAGATCAATAAGGGTGCGATAGCGGAGAACATGACCGCCGAGGCCCTTTCGAAAAAAGATATACCGTTATTGTATTTCGCAAAGAATAAGCTGGAAGTGGAATTTTTCATCAACGTCGACGGGATAGTCACGGCATTAGAAGTGAGATCCGGGAACAATAAACGGTCTAAATCACTGGATGTTGTCATGTCCTCGAAGTATGAGGTGGAAAGAGGGATCAAATTGGAAAAGACCAACATACACACGGATGAGAAAGGCGTTGAACACTATCCGCTGTTCGCCTCTTCGTTCTTATTCGAACTTCCCGACCTGCGCATCATCAGACCCAACCAAAGTTAAAAATGGTCATGATATACGGTAACATCATGTTCACATACGACAGCCTGCTGAAAGATCTGCCTAATGATGTCACGGTAGGCATAGGCCGCGGAACCGACCGCGGCGACGTCGAAAGAGCGGCGGCATCGTTCAAGGATGTTGCGATATACGACGATCCGTGTAAAATGGCGACGGATCTTAAAAGCGGGAAGATAGACGCGGCCGTCCGAGGAGATATGTCGTCGTCGAAGTTACTGGCAGCTTTTAAAGATGTTTTCGGGTTGAAGGAAATTCAGCGCACTGTGCTTCTGGAACCGACGGGAAAGAAGATGATCTTCGTCGCGCCGGTAGGGATAGACGAAGGATGGACCGTACCGCAGAAATACGAACTCGCGACGAGAAGCGTAAAACTTATGAGACGTATCGGAATGAATGAACGCATAGCGGTCATGTCAGGCGGACGCGACGACGACAAAGG
>WRKA01000048.1 GCA_009778265.1 Methanomassiliicoccaceae archaeon
GTTTTCTTAAAAATTAAACTAATAAAAAAATAACCAACAAATTTTCTTAAACAAAAATTTAGAAAGAAAAATATATATTCTTTTACTTTGTTTAGAAAATATGGATGAGACCAAATTCACAGGGACCATCGCCGGCGAGGTCAGGTGGGCGATGAACGGAGCATATTGTTATTTTCACCCGCACGAACTTCCTCCGAACATGGTCATAGACCGCAGGACGCAGCTCACACTGTCGGAAGCGGCGGTCGAATTGGCAAGACTCGACGGCATGACATCTCAAATGGACACAGAAGAATACGAGATACTGCTGACGGCGTTCACGCTGATGGAATCCGCATCAAGTTCTTCGATCGAAGGCACAAGGTCAACATTGGACGACCTGTATCGTTCCGAAAGGATCGAAGAAGAGGATGCATTGAGAGCGAGGGACAACAGAGAGGTCATGAGCTATAAGAACGCACTCGCCGAGGGTCTCGGAGCACTGAAAGGCGGAGAGAAGATATCGGTCGATCTCATCAAAAGACTGCACAGGACACTAATGCGCAACGACAGAGGTTCTAATCTCTCACCCGGCGAATTCAAGACGTCTCAGAACGCGATCGGTACGGCGGGAGATAATTTGGAGACTGCCAAGATGGTGCCCGCCTGTCCGGAATCGGTCGAGAGACTGATGGATAATTGGATAGAGTATGTTAATTCCGAGGATGTGGGGACCATAGAAAAAACGGCGGTCTCGCATTTCCAATTCGAATCTATACATCCCTTCAGGGACGGGAACGGCAGAATGGGAAGGCTCCTGATAGTTCTGACGATCTATTCCGACGGATTGCTGAGATCGCCCGTGCTGTATCCCAGCGACTACTTTAACAGGCATCGCGATGAATACATCGACGGTCTTTTCGATGTCGCGTCCAAGGACGCGTTCAAAGAATGGTTAAGTTTCTTTGCAGAAGCATTACGAACTCAGGCATTATCGTCGATGAAGACGATCGGCAGGCTTCGGAGATACCGTAAGGAGCTGACGAACAACGAGAAGAACATCAATATCGTCAGAACCGTAGGTATGCTGTTCAGAAACCCCTATGTCCGTGCCACGGACGTGAAGAAAGCGCTTGGGATATCTCTCCCTACGGCGAACTCCGTCCTCGGAGAACTGCAGGGCCGCGGAGTGATAAGAGAAATAACGGGAAGATCGAGGAACAGGGTCTATCTCGCGGACGGAATAATGGAGATACTGAAAGGATGACGAACCCCGTTCATTCCGGCCGCAAAGAACGAAACTTATTAATCGGGCAAGGGATTTGTGCGTAACATGGCCGAATTGAAATTGTTCACGAAGGACAACTGCGGAAAGTGTGAACACGTTAAAGAAAGAATGCCGAAGAATCTTAAGGTGCAGATAGTCAACGCCGATACCGTGGACGGTCTGGCGGAGGCGGCGTACTACGAGATCGTCGAAAAGACATTCCCCGTTCTCGTGATCGACGACAGCGAGATAGTATGCGGAGCGCTTCCGATACTGGAAAAAATGAACTCTTTCACGGGAAAGAAATGATAACGTTAGGTATCGAAGGGACCGCACATACGCTCGGCGTGGGTATAGTCGACGATAAATGTAACGTGCTTGCCAACGTGATCGACATGTACCGTCCGCCGGAAGGCGGGCTCCATCCGCGCGAGGCGGCGAACCATCATGCCGACACGGTCGCAGGAACAATAACGAAAGCGTTATCGGACGCCGGACTTTCGTTAAAAGATATAGATGTCATATCATTCTCGAAGGGTCCGGGACTAGGCCCCTGTTTAAGGGTGGCGGCCACCGCCGCCCGGGCGCTGTCCGTCCGTCTGGACGTTCCGATCGTGGGTGTGAATCACTGTGTCGCGCACGTTGAGATAGGGAATGCGACGACCGGATGCACCGATCCCGTTCTTTTGTACGCTTCCGGAGGCAACACACAGATAATCGCTTTCGCAAATTCAAAATACAGGATATTCGGCGAAACGTTAGATATCGGCATCGGGAACATGTTCGATAAACTGGGAAGGGAATTGGGGCTGGGATATTATGCCGGCCCCGTCATAGAGAAGCTCGCCAGGGAGGGGAGGGAGCTTCTCGATATCCCGTACTCGGTGAAAGGGATGGACATAGCGTTCTCCGGGATACTGACGGCGGCGGTAACACTCAGAAAAAAAGGTCACAGGCTGGAAGATATCGCTTATTCTGTCCAGGAAACGAGTTTCGCGATGCTTGCCGAAGTTACGGAGAGAGCGATGGCCCACGTCGGCAAGGACGAGGTCCTGATGGGCGGAGGCGTCGCTCAGAATTCCAGGTTACGGGAGATGATAGAAAAGATGGCGGGCGACCGCGGTGCGAAGATGTACGTCCCGCAGCCGAGGTTATGTATCGACAACGGGGCGATGATCGCGTGGTTAGGCCATCTGATGTACGATTCCGGAGTAAGGATGACGATGGACGACACAAAGGTGGAACAAAGATTCAGGACGGACGAGGTCAGCGTGACATGGCGCTGAGCTGTTCTCCGATAATTGTGTCAAGAGCGTCAAGGAATATTTTTTCGTTACCCGCCGGGAACCAGGCGCCGCTGGCGACCTTATGTCCTCCGCCCCCGCCTCCGGCCGCTTCGCCGGCCTTCTTCATCGCATCTGTTAAGTTAACGCCCATTCTCAATAATTCATGGGAACATCTGGCGGACGCCTTCGTGTTGTTTTCGACGACCGTATAACCGACGGTCGGTCTGTTCCTGTCGCCGGTGAAACGCATCGCTATCTCGCACATTGTTCCCGTGAAACCCGATTCCGTGTTCCTGAAGTACTGTATGTTCCTCATCTGTTCCAGACCTTTCGAATCTATCTCAATGAACGCCGACAGTACCGCCTTCCGCGCCTCCTCGTCTATTCTCTGAGCTTCGGAGAGGCATTTCTTATCCCCCAGTCCAAGTCCCACGCCGATGCCTCCGTTATGAGAACGCCCGCACGAGTCCAGAAGCGACGCTAACGTTCCGGCGCCCATGTTCCATTTTCCGAGCGCGTATCTTTCGCACGCCACCTCTTCCATGGTCTCCTTGGAAACACCCTGCTTCAGAAGCTTCGCGGCGATCAGCGATGAAAGTTTTCTTCTTTCCGTATCGTTGAGGTCGGAGGACGAACGCGTTGCGCCGATACCCGCATCCTTCAGTAAAGCGGCGACACCCTCGGCGTTGCCGCTCACCCCCTTGATGTACGGTTCCGACGAGAGGAAAAGGGAGCTCAT
>WRKA01000049.1 GCA_009778265.1 Methanomassiliicoccaceae archaeon
GGTGTGGGCGCTGACGAAGATCGCCGGAAGAGGATTCGAATGGACGGCCGCGACCGGGGTCGCGGTGGCGGTACTGCTGTTACTTTTCGCCGTTATTTTCGCATTCGTCGTACCGAAGTTCAGGAAGATGCAGACCCTGACCGATAATATAAACCGCGTCGCCCGCGAGAATCTGACGGGACTTCCGGTGGTGCGCGCATACAACGCAGAGAATTATCAGAAAGAGAAATTCGAAAATGCGAACGACGAACTGACGTATACGCAGATGTATACGTCGAGAGCGATGGCGCTGATGATGCCGTGGATATCGCTGATAATCAACGGTCTTCTGTTGGCGATATATTGGATCGGCGCGATACTCATCAACGACGCCGTCGGTCCGATGGTCAGAGTGGACCTGCTCTCCGATATGATCGTCTTCTCGTCATATTCGATGCAGGTGCTGATGGCGTTCATGATGATATCGATGCTTTTCATCATGCTTCCGAGGGCCCAGATATCCGCGAAACGTATAAACGAGGTCATAGACACGGAGTCGTCGATAAAGGACGGCAGCATCGGCGACGTCGGAGCGGGAAGAGGGGAGGTGGAGTTCAGGAACGTCAGTTTCAGATACCCTGGGGCGGCGGACGATGTTCTTCACGATATCAGTTTCACCGTAGAACCGGGTGAGACGGCGGCGTTCATCGGTTCTACCGGGAGCGGAAAAAGCACCGTCGTGAATCTCGTTCCCCGTTTTTATGATGTTTCCGAAGGATCGATATACATCGACGGAACGGACGTCCGCGATCTTACATTGGAGGCGCTTCACGATAAGATAGGATACGTTCCGCAGAAAGCGGTGCTGTTCAGCGGAACGGTGACGTCGAACGTCGCATTCGGACGCCCGGCGTCCGAGGACGATGTGCAGAGTGCCGTGAGGATAGCGCAAGGCACGGACTTCGTCGAGAAGATGGAGAACACGTACGATGCGGAGATATCCAGGGGCGGCTCGAATATATCGGGCGGGCAGAAACAAAGATTGGCGATCGCACGCGCGGTCTGCAAAAGACCGGAGATCTACATCTTCGACGACAGTTTCTCCGCGCTTGATTACAAGACCGACCGTAACTTAAGGACGGTGCTCAGGAACGAAACGAAAGGTGCGACGAGTCTCATCGTGGCGCAGCGTATCGGAACGATAATGGACGCCGACCGCATCGTAGTGCTGGATGAAGGCAAGATCGTAGGAATGGGAACGCACAAAGATCTTCTGCGGAATTGCGCTGTTTACAAAGAGATAGCAATGTCGCAGCTCAGCGAAGAGGAGTTGGCACTATGACGGAAGAACCGCAGAGACCCCGCCGGCCTATGGGCGGCCCGATGGGACGTCACGGAGGCGCGCCCGTCGAAAAGGCGAAGGATTTCAAAGGAACGTTCTCAAAACTCATCACTTACAGCAGATCCTACCTTCCGATGGTGATCGTAGCGATGATAGCGGCGGTCGGAGGCGCTGTGTTTCAGATCCTGGGTCCCGACAGGATCAAAGATCTGACGAACGAGATCTCAAATGTGGTCAAACAGGGCGTCTTAACGTCGACGAACCCGCCGATAGACATGGGTGTGATCACATCGATCGCATTCGTCCTCATATGCCTTTACGTGGGCGCGTTCATACTGATGATGGTACAAGGGTGGATAATGGCCACCGCCACGCAGAAGATAGCGAAGCAGATGAGATCCGACATATCAAAAAAGATCAACCGCCTGCCGTTCAGCTATTTCAACAAAGCCAGTTACGGCGATGTGCTCAGCAGGGTGACGAACGATGTGGACACGATAGGACTGACGCTGAATCAAAGTGTCGCCGCGATCGCGACGGCGGCGGCGATGTTCGCCGGCAGTCTGATAATGATGTTCTACACGAACTGGATCATGGCGATCACGGCGATGGGGGCGAGTCTGTTCGGTTTTGCTATGATAATTATCATAATGAAAAGATCGCAGAAGTTCTTCAACGCTCAGCAAAAGGACCTGGGGAACGTCAACGGTCATGTAGAAGAGACGTACACGGGACACAACATCGTCAAAGTCTACAACGGCAGCAAAGAGTTCAAGAAGCAATTCGAAGAGATAAACGGAAGACTGTACAACAGCGGATGGAAATCGCAGTTCCTTTCGGGACTGATGATGCCGCTGATGCTGTTCATAGGCAATTTCGGTTACGCCGCCGTTTGTCTGGTCGGTGCGATGCTGGTGATGAACGGAACGATCTCATTCGGTGTGATCGTGGCGTTCATGCTTTACGTCAGATTATTCACGCAGCCGCTCTCACAATTTGCACAGGCGTTCAACAATCTGCAGAGGACGGCCGCGGCATCGGAACGCGTGTTCGAATTCCTCGAGGAAAAGGAACTGGAGGACGAATCTCAGAAGGTGAAGAGACTTACCGATGTGAAAGGCGACATCGAATTCAGGAACGTACATTTCGGATACACCGAGGAAAAGATAGTCATCAACGATTTCTCCGCGCATGTGAAGGCGGGACAGAAGATAGCGATCGTAGGTCCCACGGGCGCCGGAAAGACGACGATGGTCAATCTTCTCATGAGGTTCTACGAACTGAACGAAGGATCGATATTGCTGGACGGAATTCCTATGAACGAGGTACGCAGGGAGGATGTTCACGAACAGTTCTGCATGGTATTGCAGGATACATGGTTATTCGAAGGGACGATAAAAGAGAATATCATCTACTCGAAACAGAACGTTTCCGACGAGGAGGTGATGAACGCATGCAAGATGGTCGGATTGGATCACTTCATCCGTACGCTGCCCGACGGTTACGATACGGTGCTGAACGACCGCGCAAGTCTGTCGGAAGGCCAAAAACAGTTGCTTACGATAGCCAGAGCGATAATCAAGGATTCGCCGCTTCTGATACTCGACGAAGCGACGAGCTCCGTCGATACAAGGACGGAACGTATCGTTCAGGAAGCGATGGACATGCTGACGAAAGGAAGGACGTCGTTCATCATAGCGCACCGTCTTTCGACGATAAAGAACGCCGATATCATCATAGTGATGAAGGAAGGCGACATCATCGAATCCGGTAACCATAACGAACTGCTGGAAAAGAAAGGGGCGTATGCGGAACTGTACAACAGTCAGTTCGAGACCGCATAACGGCCGTCCGCTTTTCTTTAAACCTTTTACCGTCCTTCTTTTTATGGCGATCCTCCGACCAATAAAAATCTTATAAATATATATGATAAATATCTCATATATATGATTCATATATTATGTTGATAAGGTATATATCCATTTCCGAACTCT
>WRKA01000050.1 GCA_009778265.1 Methanomassiliicoccaceae archaeon
GAAGAAAAAAGTACGCTCCCCGCGCGCGAGGGAGTGACCTCAAAGACATCATCTCCAACGTAGCTACGAAGGTACGCTCCCCGCGCGCGAGGGAGTGACCAACATCAGGTCGCAATTAGAAAGAAAAGACGGTAACATTTTAAACATCAAGCATCTATTATCTTTGCCTATGGTACTTGCACTTGATCACTGCATGGAGCCCTAACGGGGGAGAGCACGGCAGCACCCCCTGCCATAGGCTCTTTTAAAAATAAATAATAATACGCTACCCGCTCGCGAGGGAGTGAGAATTAAATCTTTTGTTGCCTTTGACGGGAGCTATGGAACCCGGGCGCAGAAGGGAAATGAAGATACGAGAATTCTTGGCGTCGCCGCCGTTCAACAGAAGGAACGTCGGCGATGACGAAGTAAGATTATTCAGCGTCGCATTGACACATGACAGCTATTCCAACGAGAGAGCGGCACTTGACGAGAACGTCGGATCGTACGAAAGACTGGAGTTCTTAGGGGATGCTGTGATGGAGCTTATCGTCTGCGAATACATCTACAGCAACACAGAACTGAACGAAGGAGCGATGACCGATTTCAAAAAGGACGTGGTGTGCAATAAGAACATATCGTCGCGTGTGACCGAAGCGAATGTGGATATAGACGGCGCGCTCCTGGTGGGGGAAGGCCACAAGGAAAAGAGGACCAACGAGAATATTATCGAAGAGAATATGCGCGCCGATGCGTTCGAAGCGGTAATAGGTGCCGTTTATCTTCTGTACGGGATGGATGAAGCGGAACGCATCGTAAAAGAGATCTTTCTGAGAACGGACCGGTGATGTTGACGTTCTTTTTTCATAGTTATCTATGACGCCGCGATCCGCGGATATCGCCTCGCAGGTCCCGTCGCTCACGGCCGGCAACGGTCCGAGTTTGTACTTCCTCCGTGAAGGCGGTCGTCTGTTTGTACACACGCTCATCTCTTCTATCGGAGAACTTGCTGAACACAGGTCCGTGTTCCGATCGCCAACACGTCCGTATCAGATCACACGCGGCCATGAAATATACCTACATCAGATTCTCGGGTCCGGCCTGATACACCTATATTACAGATCCTCGGCCTCAGATCTTCAAAGATGAGAGCGGCCGGACACCGATCTCAGTACGAACGTTCAATTCAATTCTCTCGGTAAATTCGATGGGTATTTAACGCATACATTCAATCCCTCTGCGAGACCATGAACGTCGACGACACGGTGGAAGCGATAAAGAGCATGGAGATCCGCGGAGCGGGACGGATAGCGAGGGCCGGAGCGGAAGCGATCGGCGGTATGGCGGCATCCGGCAAATGGGACGGTATCGGCGCAATGAGGAAGGATGTTCTCAGCGCGAAAGAGAAGATAATAGGTTCCAGGCCGACCGCGGTATCGCTGCTGAACGGTGTTCAGTTCACACTGAAAGGATTTGATGAATGTAAGGACGTCGGAGAGGCCAAAGCTCTGCTCATCGGAAATTCCGAGGCGTTCGTGAGGGCGTCGAACGAAGCCGTCTCAATAATAGGAAAGATCGGTTCGCGGAGAATAAAGGACGGCGCCGTGATAATGACGCATTGCAACAGCAGCGCCGCACTGGAATGCATCAAAGAGGCGCACAGGTCCGGGAAAAGGATAAAGGTCTACGCAACGGAATCCAGACCCTGGAGGCAAGGTATTATTACCGTGAACGAACTGGCGAAGGAAGGTATCGACGTCACACTGATAATTGACAGCGCGGTGCGTTCCGTGATGAAAAGGGTCGACATAGTGATGGTGGGAGCGGACACGATAACATCCAACGGCGCCGTGATCAACAAGATAGGGACATCGCAATTGGCGCTGGCGGCGAACGAATCCCATGTTCCGTTCGTCGTATGCGGCGAAACGTACAAGATCTCGCCGCAGACGTTGTTCGGGGATACGGTAACGATCGAGGAAAGGGATACGGGCGAGATCGTCAGGGACGGCGAGATACCCGGAACGGTGAAGGTGTTCAATCCGGTATTCGATTCCACACCCGCAAGATACATCGACGGTATCGTAACGGAGGTCGGGATCGTGAGCCCGGGTTCCGTGTACGAGATAATGATAAGACAATTCGGAGAACAGATATTTAACTGAGGCGAAAAAATGGACTATTCGTATTTACATTTGGGCGAGAAGATCGACACGGACGCGTATGTGGTATGCAAATACCGCGTAACAACAAAAATTCCGATGGAGAAAGCGGCGGAATCTCTGGCGGCGGAACAATCGACGGGAACATGGACCGGTATATCGACGCTGAAGAAGGACATCTTCGAGAGATATGCGGGACGCGTGATCGATATCGACGGCGACATAGTAACGGTCGCATTCCCGGCGGACGATTTTTGTGTAGAGGTGGGGGCGGTACCTCAGATACTGAGCATAATCGCCGGCAACCTGTTCGGACTGCACTCGATAGATAAGATACGGCTGGAGGACGTATGGTTCCCGAGGTCGATAAGAGAAGGGTTCAAGGGACCGAAGTTCGGCGCTTCGGGATTAAGGAAGGTGCTTGACCGTCCGGAAAAACCGCTGGTCGGAACGATAGTGAAACCGAAGATCGGACTATCGCCGAAGGACACCGCCAAATATGTGTACGAATCGGGAGCGGGAGGGCTTACG
This sequence comes from Methanomassiliicoccaceae archaeon, assembly GCA_009778265.1. Classification (GTDB taxonomy): domain Archaea; phylum Thermoplasmatota; class Thermoplasmata; order Methanomassiliicoccales; family Methanomethylophilaceae; genus Methanomicula. The sequence goes on from WRKA01000050.1 coordinate 2,673, forward strand.
AACAGCAAGGACGACGAGACGCTCGTTGATCAGAAGTTCTGTCCGCTTCAGGACAGAACGGCGGCGATAGCCGAATCTCTGGACAAACTGGCGAGCGAAGGTCATCTGATGGTCCACGCGATCAATGTGAGCACCTCCGGCCATGAGATAATAGAGGTGGCGGAGAAAGCACAGGGCTGGGGGGCGAAGCAGATAATGGTCGACGTCCTCACTTCGGGATTCGCCGCCGTCCAGGCGTTGGCGGAGGACCGTTCCATAAAGGTGCCGGTGCACGTGCACAGGACGATGCACGGTGCGATGACAAGGGACCCGCTGCACGGTATCGCGATGCTGCCCATTGCGAAACTATGCCGTATGTGCGGCGGCGATGCGTTGCACGTGGGTACATTGGGTATCGGAAAGATGGAAGGCGACAGGAAAGGCGACCGCGACAACATAGACGCATGTTTCGATCCCTCCGTAGGATATAAGGAAGTTATGCCGGTGTGTTCCGGCGGTGTGTTCCCCGGGTTGATAGACAAGATCGTAAAAGCGGCCGGCAATAACGTTCAGATACAGGCGGGAGGAGGCGTCGCCGGTCATCCCGGCGGAGTTAGGAAAGGGGCGATGGGGATGTCCCAGGCAGTTGACGCGGCGTTCCTCGGTATCCCGTTGGATGAATATG
>WRKA01000051.1 GCA_009778265.1 Methanomassiliicoccaceae archaeon
CTGATAGGAACGGCCGTATTCGAAGTTGTCGCTTCAGATCCGCTCATAATGCTGGTCGGCTGCTCCGGTTCCATATCGGCGCTGCTGGGAGCGATGATAATCTTATGTCCCAGAGAGAAAGTATCGTTCTTCGTCGGCCCTTTCATAACGGACCGTTTCACAATATGGATACCGGCGCTGCTCTGGATAATACTGCAGTCGGTGATGCTGGCGTTCGATGATTCTCCCGTCGCTTACGTTGCCCACATCGGAGGGTTCGCCGGCGGTATCGTTACCGCGTGGTTAGTGAGACCGAAATATTATTACGAATACGGCGGGCACAAGATGTACGACATCGAACCCCTGAAAAAGCTGTGCGTAACGAAAGAATTGAAAAAGGCGTACGAACACGCGGAGAAGGCCAAGGACATCCGGACGAAGATGATGTGGATCGAAAAGATACTGAACGAGATAAAGAACCCCTCGCGGGACTCATACGTCGAAATAGACAGGAGGAGATACGGTTGAGGGATACGGACGAGAGAGATACGGACGGAGATACGGATGAGCAATGACAGCGGCGTCGGGAACGTCAGGGGACTGGATGTCCTCGCCATCGGCAATTTAGTAAGGATAGGTAATGTGATAGCGGACGCATATTCAACGTCCACGCTGATAAGGACGGACGAGCTGAATATCGTCGTGGATACAAGCAGAAAGGATATGCTTCCCATGATAAGGATATCAATGAAGCAGATTGGAATACTACCAGAGGACGTGGATATCGTCGTTCTGACGCATACCCACGGAGATCACTGCGGAAATAATGAATTCTTTAAAAAGGCGGAGTTCTACGTACGGAAAGAAGAATGTCCCGATAAGAAGAACTATGTCCCCGTCTCCGGGGACATAGAATTAACGGATCGCGTGAGATTGATGCACACCCCCGGCCATACGGAAGGTTCGATGTCCGTTCTCGCGGAATGTGAAAGAAAGTACGCGGTGGCGGGGGATGCGATACCGCTTTATGACAACTTTGCGAAGATGGTGCCGCCCGGTATTAACTATGATGCGAAGATTGCTATGAAAAGTATTAAGTCTATAATCAACTACGCTGATGTGATAGTTCCTGGACACGGGTCCCCGTTTCCGAACACTATGGAGAAAAGAAAATGAAAGATGTTCCCGCCGAGGTCTATTTCGAATGCCCGGACTGCGACGATATAACGTTACACGAAGTGCTGAAAGGGAAAATGGGAAAGAACTCCATGGATGCGACGCTGAAATGTACGGAGTGTTCTCTTATCAGAACGACGACGGTGCATTTCGCTAAGGAAATTGAAATAAAAGTGATAATAAGCGACGGCCCCGAATCGATAAGTATGCTGATGACCGCAGAGGATGACGATCTTCTGAAGGTCGGCGACGAATTCAACATGGACGACGGCCGTCTTCTGAAGATCTCGTCATTAGAACTATCCGGCGGAAGAAGGGTGAAGTCCGCGAGGGCGACGGAGATAACAACGGTATGGGCGATAGATTTCGAACTCATTAATGTGAAAGTGTCAATAAACGACGACCGCACCACGCATTCCAAGATGATACAGTCGTCGCCGGACGAAGAGTTCACGATAGGTAATATACTCAGTTTCGACGATATGGACTGTCTTATCCATTCGATAAAGATAAAAGGGAAGATGTTACGCCGCGGGTCCGCCGAAGCAAGGGATATCACAAGGATATACGGAAAGTTCAGGAAGAGGACGTACGCCGTCCTTGATCTAGAGAACGACGTCGTCTACGACGACGTCCCCGAAGATGATTTCTAGAATATCGGCGATGTTCCTGCTTCTTATAACAACGTCTGCCGCGTCAATGACATTTTTGTCGATGGGATTGAACGCGATCCCGTATCCGCATGCTTCCAGCATTTTAACATCGGTATATGAATTTCCTACGGCGACCGTTTCTTCTTTACCGGCGCCGAACATTTTCATGAACTCTTTCGTCACGATACCTTTGTCACGGAGGTCAACGTTAACTTTCCCTTCTCCCGTCAGTCTTCCGTCCGGATGCGTGAGAATGCTGTTCCCCGAATGACCGTCAAATAAGAATTCATTGGATATCATCTCCGCCGCTTTGTCGATACCGCCGCTGACTATGACGCTTTTTATGCCGTTATGTGAAAGCGTAGCAACGGTCTCCTGTATCCCGCCTATCAGGGGAAGGTCATGGAACATGTTCACTATATCGTTCAGAGTGATATCGGGTTGCTTGTCCGTCCACAGTTTGATATCACGGCGTATGAACTCCGTTTCGTCAATCTTTCCGTTCCTGAACAGCTGAAAAGCCTCTTCGTTGTCAACACCCATCTTATCGTGTATCCAGGTCCACGAGCTTATGTGATCGATGAGAACACCGTCCATGTCGAAGACCACAAGTTTATATCTGCTTTTCACGGATGTGCGAACACAATAGTTAATAAAAAGCTGTTGCCTATGTAATACGATGATAACATTGGTAGGCACCGGCCACATCTTCAAGATAGCGGAACCGGTATCGTTCATTGTGAAGAATATCTGGCCCGACGCGGTGCTTGTGGAATTGGACAGGACAAGATATGACGCAATAACGTCACCCAGGTCCCCGGACGCCGATGCCGGCGCCGGTGCCGGCACGAATGCCGGCGCGGGCGACACCGCATCCAAACAGTACAGGAAGATGGCCGAATACCAGAGGGACATGGCGGAATCGTATGACTCCAAGGTGGGAGCGGAATTCATTGCCGCAATAGGCGCGGGAAAGATGATAGGCGCGGCAATAGAGTTCATCGATAAGGATGCTCAGGAGACGATGAGAGAGTTATGGAATGAGATGACATTCACGGAAAGAATGAGATTCAGATTATCCCGATTCGGAGACCTGTTCAGAAAGAAGAAGGGGGCCGAGACCGTCGTCGCTGAATTCGCGGAGGATGAGGAATCTTATATCAAAGAGATGAGAAGGAAATATCCAACGCTCGTACGGAAACTGATAGACGAACGGAATGAACATATGTCTTCGAAGATCAACGAAGCGGCACTCAGGTACGGCAATATCATCGTTGTCGTGGGAGACGCTCATGTGGAGGGGTTAGCGAAGCTCATTTCGCCGCCGAGGGCGGCGGGGGCATCGCCGGAAGCCCCGTCCGCTTTATCCGCTGAAAGATCCTGCGAAGCAGGGATAAGAAAGATAAGGCTGAAAACGTTAATGAACGCGGAACTTATGAACGAACTGAGAAAAGAACTGTGGTCGGGAAGGTCCGAGGACATCGGATCGCCGTCACCCGGAACGGCAACCGCCTCCGGCACGGAGACCG
>WRKA01000052.1 GCA_009778265.1 Methanomassiliicoccaceae archaeon
TGCCGTTCTTCATCATCACCACTCTCCGTATCCGCTTCGGAATATCCTCCAGGTCGTGAGTTATCATCACGATGCCCGTTCCGTCATCTATCAGAGAATCGAACATTTTCCTGAATTGATCTTTAATTACGATATCGAGACCGGTCATCGGTTCATCGAGCAGAAGCATCTCCGCCCCCGGCACCAGTGCGCGGGCGATCAGCGTCCTTCTCATCTCGCCGAGCGAAAGTTTTCCTGTTTCCCTGGTCAATTTATCCGAGATGCCGACGCGGGCGGCGGCATCCTCCGCCGCCTTTACCATGTTATCGGTCACCTGGTGATCCTTATAGATATCGACGGTCCGGAAGAATCCGGAGAGGATGACGGCGCCGACGGTAACGTTATCCCTGAACCTCGTCTGCAGTTCGGTGGACACAACGCCGATCTTATTCCTAAGTTCGAATATATTCCACCTTTCTTCGCCGAACAGTCTGCATATCGTTCCGGACGACGGATCATTATATGCTCTTGCGTCCCCTTTCAGAAGTTTCATCAGCGACGTCTTTCCGGAACCGTTAGGTCCGATGACCGCCGCCGATCCTCCTTTGGGTATCTTCAGCGAAATGTTATCCAATATGCGGATATCGTTCCGGACCAATGAGACGTTCTCGAACTCAACGGCGTAATCGTTCACGTTCTCTGTAACCAACCGAAGTATTCAATAGTTGCTTACGGGACCGATCCCTCGGTCCCTGCGTTATCCTTGGAGAACCATGTCATCAGGGCGCCGGCCACCGCTAATATGAAACACACAACGAACGAATATCTTATCGACGAGACCAGGGGTTCGAACAGTTCCGGATGGCCCGCCACCGCGTCCGATGTTCCCAGGATTATTGAGATCATGCACATCACCACCGCAACGGAGGTCATCATACCGACCTGCCTCATCACAGAAATAACACCTGACGATTCGCTGTAATGTTTCGCACCGACGCTTCCCATTATCATGTTCGTGTTGGGAGAGGAGAACAACGCGTATCCGAGACCCGTGAATATCAACGTCAGATAAACCTTGAACATCACCACCTCGACGGTGAGCGTGATCATCAGCGCGGTGCCGACGCACATCATCATCATTCCCGCGGTCGTAAGATAACGCGGGTCTATTTTATCGGACATCCTTCCGGCGAACGGCGTGACGGTAGCCTGAATGGCGGGCTGCAGAAGGATTATCAGACCGACGGTGCTCGCCTTCATTCCTCCGACGTCCCTGAGATACAGGCTTAACGAAAAGAGAACGGCGTACGACGACCCGTAATTCAGTAACGTGGCGATGGTAGAACGTCTGAACTTCCTTCCGGAGAACAGGTTCACCGCCAGTACCGGATATCTTTCCTTGGTCTCGAAATTAAAGAACGCAACCAGTAACACCGCGCCCGCGGCCATGAAGACCGGTGAGAATAATTCAGGCAGGGATATGACGCCGTACATCATCGCGACGATCCCGACGCCGTAAAGCAGAGAGCCCTTGAGATCGAACGGCTCCCCCTCCGACGTTCTGAAATCCGTCTTGAAGAAAAGCATGGATACAAGACCGGCGACCGAGAACGGTATAAGCGCGAGGAACATGCTCCTCCATCCGAACATGTCCGTGAACAATCCCCCCACGGCGGGACCCAGCGACGCGCCTATGTATATGCACATTGTGTTGATCGCAAGCGGCAGACCTCTCTGCGATCTCGGATAGACCTGGGCGATCATTGAGATGCTGGTCGACGATATCGACGCCGTTCCTATACCGGCCACAACTCTGCAAACGAGCAGCATCTCGAACGAGACCGACAGTGCGGAGAACAATGACGAGATGAGGACGACGATTATCCCGAAAATGAACATCTTCCTCTTTCCGTAAAGGTCGGAAAGACGGGACATCGGAACAAGAAACGCAACGGACGAAAGGAAAAAGGCCATTATGGGCCATCCTCCGCTGTGTTCGCTGAGATCGAAATCTCCGATGATGTTAGGAACGGCGACGTTGATCATCGTCGTCAGCAGCGGTGAGATGAAGCCGGCGATACAGCAGGCGATGAGCACAATGCGCTTCTCTTTAGAAGTGAATCCGCCCTCATCATCGCTCATAAAGGCGGGCCATGTGATTCAACGATATAACGATTATCTGAATTTCTATCGTTAAGACGCCGATCTCCCTTCCGCAATTCACCGTAGAACAAAAATTTCTGAGTGGACGCGGCGAGATTTGAACTCGCGACCTCTACCTTGCGAAGGTAGCGATCTACCAGCTGATCTACACGCCCGTTGGTCACGCTGATTAATGGGAAAGTATATAGACCTTCACATGGGGCCGTGTGAAATTCCTTTTCGGAATTAGTCCTGATCAATTCGGAGAGCGGAGAACAGACCGTTCGCGTTAACGATGCGGATCAGCACGGACCTGTGTATCAGCGGAACAACAGGGACGGAACGTCTTAAAAAAAGCGAACATGTGATAATTATCGGGACACCGGCGATGAGAGGAAGGACAACGGCCGCCGAGGCCGTCTTTGAGGCATGCGGACCGTTATTCGCAATATATTCGGACGAGGGATCCGAGATACAAAGAAAGGAAAAGATACGGTCATTTCAAAATTTTATATCATTTTTTACAGAATTGAGGCATGAGAAGATAAGAGGACGAAATTCTCAGATAAATGTGAAGTATAAATAGTATATTAGATATAGTATAGATAAGTATATTAAGTAGTTAAAAGATATTAACTCGCTGTTAAAAACAATTGTTAACAGTAAGCCTCCGTTCCCGAACATCGGGATCGGCGGGGTTACTGAGAACAAAAAAAGGAGGGGAAAAGCAATGAATGCAAAAATAAAAGCATTGATATCGATCATCGCAGTGGCGACGGTCGTATTGTTAGTGTTGCCGTCCACCTCCCCGATAATGACGTTGGGGAATGGGTCGCAAGGAGAAAATGAAGATTACGATGGTGATTCTGCCACTAATCCCGGTTCCGGCGATCAAGGTGAGGACGGAGACGGCGATTTCGACGGCAACGGATCAGGCAATGGTTCCGGTACCGGAACCGGTGACGGCTCCGGCGATGGTTCAGGCGATGGATCCGGAGATGGTTCAGGCGATGGATCCGGAGATGGAACTGGTGACGGAACTGGTGACGGAACCGGAGATGGTACTGGTGACGGCTCTGGAGATGGATCAGGCGATGGAACCGGAGATGGTACTGGTGACGGCTCTGGAGATGGATCAGGCGATGGAACCGGAGATGGTTCTGGAGATGGATCAGGCGATGGTACTGGTGACGGCTCTGGCGATCAAGGTGAGGACGGAGACGGCGATTTCGACGGCAACGGCGATGGTACCGGTGACGGTTCAGGCGATGGCTCCGGCGATCAAGG
>WRKA01000053.1 GCA_009778265.1 Methanomassiliicoccaceae archaeon
ACCGTCCGTTCCTCTTTCCTTTCCATATCATTTTCTCCTTTGTTCTTATGGAGATGACGGATAAGTACCGAATACGGTATGAAGTATCTCAGCGGCACCGGATCCTCTCTGTACGATTCCGGAGAGATCCCGAATTCTTTGGTGAATGCTCTGGTGAACCCTTCGTGCGTTCCGAAGACACATCCGGCGGCAACGTCCGATACCTTCGGGTTACTGTCCCTGAGAAGTTTCGCTCCGTGCGTGAGCCTGTACTGCCGGATGTAGTCGAATGGTGTCACACCCGTCATCTCTTTGAAGATCCTCAGCGAATGCGATCTGGAACAACCGGCCGCTTCGCTCAGGTCCTTCAGCGTGATCGGGTCGCAGAAATGCTTCTCGATGTGATCCTGCATACGCTGGACCGCTTCCGCTCTCCCGTGACTCATCTTTTACCTCCGACCTTTATCCATGGCGGTACCGTACATATACTTTTTTTGACCGGGATTGCTTTTTTCTCCGGAGGGTATGCCGATGATGAGGGTTTTGGGTACAAGTGAACGGACCCGTTATGATCCGTATTCATCGGTTATCATTATAGCTGAGGAACAACATCGGCACGTATGCCCTTCAAATATGCCGGGATAGAACAGGCGATAGTGAACGCGGTCAGAGATTCCGCGGAAGGGAAGGACGTGGCGGTAGCATTCTCGGGAGGACTGGATTCCGGACTGATATCTTTCATCGCAAAGAGATATGCGAACTCCGTACACCTGTACACGTGCGGAACCGACAACTCGTACGACGTCGTCATGGCAAAGGACCTTTCGGATGAGTTAGGACTTCCCTGGACGCACGTTCAGATATCAAAAAGGAATACGGAACCGCTGATCAGGGAGATGATCTCCGCCACCGGCACCACCGATCCGTTCACGATATCATACGAATTACAGTTATTCTGCGTATGCAGGGAAGCAAGGGAAGGGACGGTGATAACGGGACAGGGAGCCGACGAGTATTTCATGGGCTGCGCCAAATTCGTCGATCAGACGGATAACGATTACAATATGCAGAGGGATGCCGCCGTAAAAAGACTCATCAAGGTGTCCGTTCCGTGCGAACGTTCGATCGCGAAACATTTCGGCAAAACTTTACTGTATCCGTATATGACCGATGACGTGATATCGGAGATCGGAAAGATAGATCAGAATGAGCTGAGACCGAAGGACATGGACTCAAGGAAATCGGTCCTCAGAGATATCGCGGCAAATTTAGGACAGCCCCGCATCGCGGCAAGGAAGAAAAAATCATCACAATACGGTTCCGGGACCACCGACATCATACGCATCCTGTGCAGAGAGAAAGGGATGTTCTATAACGAATACATAGCGTCCCTCTGCGACGAGGTCCTCTCCGGGAACCCGAAGAACAGAGGGTCCGTCATAAACGCGCGCGTCGATTCTATTGTCAAAGTTGAAGCGGAGAATATCCTTAGACAGCTGAACTTATCGCCTTCCGAGGCGGTGGAGATGTTCTACCGCAGGATCATCGAGGACGGGGACATACGGTCGGTCGGACCGGGGAAAAGGATCGCCGAAAAATGAGCGGAAGTGTTTGTTAAGCGGTGTTTATTTCTCCATAGGTATATAATTTTTTACATAATCTCGTTCATAGGTCCGGAATAAACAGCGATGCGTTAATATAGTATTAAATGTATACTACTGGAGAGGAATACTATGGTAAAATGGTACAATCACAGCATATGCGAGAGCGCAGACAAAAAACTTGAGAAATTCATTGTGGATCTGCCGGTGGACACGGCGTTCCACCGCAAAGATTACCAGAAATTGAAATGCGAATTCGGCCAGCGCGGTATCTGCTGCAGGCTTTGCGCGAACGGCCCCTGCCGTATAACCGACGAATCCCCGAAGGGGGTCTGCGGCGCGACCGCGGACGTGATCGCCGCACGCAACTTCCTGCGCGAGGTATCAGCAGGATCCGGGTGTTACATCCACATCGTTGAGAACACCGCCAGAAACCTGAAGAGCATCGCTCTCGCCAAAGGCGAGTTAAAGGGGAAGAAGACATTGGACCGCCTTTGCAAAATGTTCGATATAAACGGTACCGATGATTATGACAAGGCCGTAAAGATAGCGGACGCAGTTCTTAACGACCTTTATAAACCCGACTTCGAGAAAATGACGCTTACGAAGAAGATGGCGTACCCGCCGCGCTACAAGCGCTGGGAAGAACTCGGCATACTTCCGGGAGGATCCAAGGCCGAGGTGTTCGCCGGCGTTGTGAAGACATCGACGAACCTGAACTCAGATCCGGTACACATGCTGTTCCACGTTCTCAGGCTGGGAATATCGACGGGTCTGTACGGCCTTACGCTGACCAATCTGCTTAACGACATAGTGATCGGCGAACCCGAGATACGCATGGCGCCCGTCGGGCTCCGTGTGATCGATCCGGATTACATCAACATCATGATCACCGGACATCAGCACTCGAGGTTCTCGTATCTGCAGAACCGCCTGATCGAGGACGACGTCGTGAAGAAGGCCCAGGCCGCCGGTGCAAAGGGCTTCAAGATCGTCGGCTGCACATGCGTCGGACAGGACATGCAGTTACGCGGTGCGCACTGCACCAAGATATTCGACGGACACGCGGGCAACAACTTCACCAGCGAGCCTATCCTGGCGACCGGCGCCATAGACGCGGTCATATCGGAGTTCAACTGCACCCTTCCGGGTATAGAGCCTATATGTGACGAACTTAAGATAAAACAGATATGCGTGGACGCGGTGGCGAAAAAAGCGAACGCCGTTCTGAAAGAGTTCACTTACGAGACGCGCGTGAACACCGTCAACGAGATCATCGACGACATCATAGCAGCGTACAAAGAACGCCGCGGCAAAGTGCCGATGAAGCTGCTTGCCGACCACGGCAACGGAAATTCCCTGACGGGAGTGAGCGAGGTCTCGCTGAAAGCCTTCCTCGGAGATTCGTGGAAGCCGCTGATCGACCTGATAGCCGCGGGTACGATAAAAGGGGTTGCCGGTGTTGTCGGCTGCTCCAACCTCACCGGGAAAGGCCACGATGTGCTGACGGTGGACCTGGTCAAAGAACTGATCGCAAAGGACATAATCGTCCTGACCGCCGGATGTTCGTCGGGCGGTATCGAGAACTGCGGCCTCATGGACCCCGCGGCTGCGGATCTGGCAGGACCGGGTCTCAAAGCGGTATGCAAACAATTAGGCATCCCGCCCGTGCTGAACTTCGGTCCGTGTCTCGCCATAGGACGTCTGGAGATAGTCGCCACAGAACTCGCCGAAGCGCTCGGTATAGATCTGCCGCAGCTTCCGCTGGTCCTTTCGGCGGCGCAGTGGCTTGAGGAACAGGCACTTGCGGACGGCGCGTTCGGACTTGCGTTGGGCCTC
>WRKA01000054.1 GCA_009778265.1 Methanomassiliicoccaceae archaeon
CGGAGACGTCGAAGATCACATTTTTGAAACCGTTCTCCCAATCCGATGACGATTGAGAACTATTCAGCGCAACATGCGCGAACGTTGTTGTCCCGTCCTCGTTCGCCGGAACGGCGGCATTCGTTCCTATACCGATAACGATATTATTATTTTCTTTTGTGATCGTAATGGTGACGCTGCTGCCGGTGATCGTGTTAACGAATACGATATCTGCGGTCTGTTTGTAATAAGCCCCGGGATGGTTGGAATGGGACGATGAGACAGTACGGAGATCGTTAACGGAAGAGATCAGATACGGGTCTGTCTCCGCTCCGCTTCCTTTCAGCCCTGCGATCTCGGTTCCGGCCGCCGCGGCGGTATCGTTGAATAAGATCACCGACGCCGGCAGGACCGCCATGACCACGATCGCAAGTGTTATCATCCTTAGCAACAATTCACCGTTAATTGAATATAGTATCTGATATATTAAAGATACTATTACATGTATACTAACTGCGCACAGGGATGATATTAATAACAAATGACCCGATGTCCCGGATATGCCGGCCAGCATCATATTGGGAAAAGAGACATTGACCGCCGATCCCGGCGTTACAATAGAAAAGATGATGGTCTCCGCCGGAAAGCACCCGGACGCGTTCCTTTATCTTTTCGAAGGAAGACCGGTGCCCATGACCACCGTACTTGAAGAAGATATGAAGATAGACGCGATACGCGTCGCATCCGGCGGATGATCTCCGCGGCATTATTCCGACGCGATCCTCAGGATGCCTTCCATATCGATGTGTTCCGATATCGTTCCGGTTATCCTGTCCAATGTCTCAAGATATTCATCTATATTATGAACGCCGGATATTTTGCGCACGGAGACGTCCTCCTCCGGCAATTGTATGTTCATATGAGGAAATATCCCCATGCATCTCATTCCCGTCAGCGATTCGATGCGTTCGATACCGCTCTTCAGGATTTCCTTATCGCCGTAATATTTGTTGATGATGAAACCTTTCAGAAGTTTCCTGTGCTCTTCTTTCATCAGAAGCCATGTTCCGTATATGCCTGCGAACACCCCTCCCTTTTCAATGTCGCCGATCAGTATCATCGGTATCTGTCTCGCGGACGCGAGACCGGTGTTCGCTATATCTCCGTCAAAAAGATTTATCTCCGCCGGCGATCCGGAGCCTTCCGCCACCACGATATCGTACATATCGCACATCTCGTCGTAAGATCTGAGCGCCGCATTCAACATCATCTCCCTTGTGAATGTCCTTCCGTCCTCTCTCTTTCCGTTCACATACAGTTCGATGTCCCTGTTCACAACTTTAAGAAGTACCGGGTTCATCCTTCCGCTGGGTTCCAGGTCGGACGCCCATGCCTGTAGTGCTTGGCCCACGCCTATCTCTGTGCCGTTCTCTGTGACGAATGCTTTTGAGGAAAGGTTCAGCGCCTTGAACGGCGACACCATTATCGTCTTAGTTCTCAGATATCTGCAGAATAACGCGGTGATCACCGTCTTACCGGCGTTGGAGGATGTTCCGACGAACATTATCCTCATTTCCGAGCCTCCATGAAGATCTTATCGAATAATTCCATATTTAGCGAACTTTCGAACGTGTCCGCCAATTCGTCCAAGATATCGTTCAAAATATCGTCATAATCCGTATCCGAATATTTTGCGGGAACATATTTTCCCGTCATCTTAAGTATATATCTTCTGAACGCCGGCGTATCGAATAGGCCGTGAATGTAAGTGCCGAATAATTTTTCATCGGGTCTCGACGACCCCTCGTCCGTACGTTCGCCGGTGAAGGACGAAAGAATGAATAACGGGTGTTCTTTCGTCACCGTTCTTCCGCTCCGTATCTCGTACCCTCTGATCCCTTCATCCGTCATCGAAAGGAGTCCGTTCACGACGGATACTTCGGACGAGTTCTCGTCCCACAACGTAACAGCGTCGAAAAGCCCGAGTCCTTCCGTTGATGATGGTACGCGGTTCTCTTTTCCCAACGTATCCGATAACATGGCGGACATGATCTGATATCCGCCGCAGATCCCTATTATCGGTACTTTGCCTCTCATCTCTCTGACCGCTTCGTCCATACCGGACAGGGACATCCATCTCATCGCATCGAAAGTGTTCTTCGTTCCCGGTATTATTATAACGTCCGCCTTTTTCAGATCGTTCGGGTCCTCTGTATAAACGATAGATGCGTTCTCATGATAAAGCGGATCGAGATCCGTAAAATTGGCGATCTTCGGAAGTTTGATCACCGCGATGTTCACATTATCGCGATCGCTTCCGGCGTTCCCTTTCAGCGTCAGAGAATCCTCCTTCGGTAACGGTATATCCATATGAGGTATCACTCCGAGCACCGGAACGCCCGCGATATGTTCCAATTCCTCTATCCCTTTTTTCAATGACGACGCGTTCCCGTACAAATTGTTGAAAATGATCCCCCTTATCCTTTTTTTATCATTTTCGGGAAGCAGTTCTATCGTTCCGAGGGCGTATGCGAACGCTCCCCCCATGCTCATGTTCACCACAAGAATACATAACGCATCAGCCATTTCGGCGGCACGCATATTGGCAACATCCTGATAATAGATGTTTATCTCCGCCGGCGATCCCGCGCCTTCCATCACCACATACTCGTACCTTATCTTCTGTATCCGGATACTTTCTCTCACCGCTTCCGTACCCGCCGAGGGAATGAACTTTTCATAATATTCGCGGACACCGATGTTCTCGAAATGCTTCCCGTTCACGAATACGTCGGTGATACCGTCCTTCATCGGTTTCAGAAGAATGGGATTGACGTTATGATCGGGATGTTTTATGCGTGCGGCCTTCGCCTGTATCATCTGAATGCCGGCAACTTCCGATCCGCCGTCCGTCACCATTGAGTTCAGTGACATATTCTGGGTCTTCATCGGCGTCACAGAATATCCCTTTCTCGATATGATGCGGCACAATGCCGCCGCGGTCAGCGATTTTCCGGCGTCCGATGTTGCGCCCACGACCATTATCGCCTTTCCCGGAACAAGAAACCTCTCTTTCGCTTCGTCGAGCAGCCCTCTGAGCCTCTTGTCCTCCGGGTCCGTTATCTTCAGTTCCTCCACTCTTGACGCGATATACTTACATACGGGGGTCCTGTGGATCAAATGACAATGAACACAGCTCCATATCTTCCCGCCTTTCGACATAGGTATGAATTTTCCCAGCTCCTCGTCCCCGCAGGGATAAAAGGGGCAGTAACAATATGTGCAATCCTGCCCGGTGTAATGACACGGGCCGTAGGGACATTTCAGATTCGGTCCCGTCCACCCTCTCTTCAGCTCGTTCCTAACCATCTTCAGGCAGTCCATATCATGGATATATCATCCATCTTACATATAGATTTGATGATTTCCCTTGCCCGGGCGAGA